>CALKVR010001153.1 GCA_938004815.1 uncultured Polyangiaceae bacterium
TTCGAAGGCATGGCGGGCGCGGGCAAGGGCGCGTTCGAGGGCATGGCGGGCGCGGGCAAGGGCGCGCTCGACGGCGTCGCCGACGGCGCGGACGGCGCGATCGAGGGCACGGACGGCGCCGCCGCCGGCATCCTCTCGGTGCTGCGGTTGCGCAGCGCGCCCATCACGGTGGTGGTGAGCCTGTTCGCGCTCTTCGGCTGGCTGCTCTCGACGCTCGCCACGCAGGCGATCGGCGCGCCCGGTCCGCTCGTCGGCGCCGGCCTCTTCGGCGCGACGGCGGTCGTGTCGCTCCTCATGACGTCGCTGGCCATCCGGCCCATCGCCCCGTTCTTCGCCACGAAGTCGGGGAAAAAGAGCGAGGGCTTGATCGGCAAGATCGCGGTGGTATCCACCGGCGAGGTGACGCAGACGTTCGGGCAAGCCACGTTCGAGGGCGATGGGCACAGCCTGACGCTCCAGGTGCGCGGTGACGGGCAGAGCGCGTTGAGGCGCGGCGACAAGGTCCTCCTCATCGAGTGGGACCAGAAGAAGCACGCCTTCTACGTAGAGAAGCTCCCGTCTCACGACGACGTGCTGCTGCATCGCGAGGCCGAGCGTGAAGCCGAAGCGGTGCTCGAGGCCGAGGCCGCGCAGGCGGTCGAGAAGCGGAGCGAGACGCGATGATTCCGGAGCTGCTCCCGCTCGCGCTCGTCATCATGCTCCTTTCGGCGGTCGTGCTCGGCTTCGTTCTGCGTGGGTACAAACGGCCGCCACGGGGGGATGCGCTGCCCGCGTCGGTGCCCCTGACGCTCTCCGAGCCCGACATCGCGCGCCTCGCCGTCCCCGTGGCCGACGCGATCCGCAAAGACGCCCCGGACGCGGGGGTCACCGCCGACGCCATCGTCGACGCCGTGCGGCGCGGCGGCGCCGAGATCACGAGCAGCGGCGTGATCGACGAGAGCCTGTGTTTCCGCGTCGAGGGGTTCGAGGTGACGGTCGATCGGGCGGGCCGGGTGCTCGCGTCTCGCCGCGCCGGCGCCGCCTGAACGCATGTCGCACCCCGGATATCGGACGGCTCGGTCCGATTTGCCGTTGCATGGCCCCAGGGCCGACCTTACCTCAATCTCGTCGCGCACTTCGCCGGCCGGGGCCGGCGAGGCCAGAGTCAGGGGGGCGGCTTTCGGGGGGCATCGCGCGCGACGCCTGTGTACCATCCCCGGTCCTCGGGGGCGGCGGTGTGCCGTCTTCTAGAGGACCAAGAGCGCACGCTCACACGTCGCGCGAGGAGCGCACTTCGTCATGCCGGATTGGATTGTTCCCGTTGGAATCGCCGTAGGGTTCGTCGCCGTCATTCTGTTCGGCGTCGCGATCATCGTCGCCAAGTTCTACCGGCAGGTGGATCAGGGCATGGCGCTCATCGTCAACCGGATGGGCAAGGAGGCCGAGGTCACGTTCACCGGCGCCACCGTCTACCCGATCATCAACCGCGCCGAGACGATGGACATCTCGGTCAAGACCGTGACCGTCAACCGGCGCGGCAAAGAGGGCCTCATCTGCAAGGACAACATCCGCGCCGACATCGAGGTCACCTTCTTCGTCCGCGTGAACAAGCAGACCGAGGACGTGCTCAAGGTCGCGCAGTCGATCGGCTGTATCCGCGCGAGCGACCCACGCGTCATCGCCGAGCTCTTCAACGCCAAGTTCTCCGAAGCCCTCAAGACGGTCGGCAAGAACCTGAACTTCGAGGACCTCTACAAGGAGCGTCAGAAGTTCAAGGACCAGATCATCGCCGTCATCGGCACCGATCTGAACGGCTTCCACCTCGACGACTGCGCCATCGACTACCTCGAGCAGACGCCCATCGAAGTCCTGGACAAGGACAACATCATGGACGCCGAGGGCATCAAGAAGATCACCGATCTCACCGTCGTCCAGAACGTGCACACGAACGAGCTCAGGCAAAAAGAGCGCATGGAGCTCGGCAGCCAGAACCTCAAGGGCGACGAGGCGATCTTCGCGTTCGAGCAGCGCCGCGCCGAGGCCGAGGCCAAGAAGAACAAGGAGATCGCGGTCTCGCAGGCGCGTGAAGAGAACGAGGCCCGCCGCGTCGCCGAGCAGGAGATGAAGCAGACGCTCGTGCTCCGTCACAAGAACGAAGAAGAGTCGCTCGTCGCCAACGAGGCCAAAGAGCGCAGCGTGCTGGTCGCGCGTCAGGCCAAAGAGCGTGAGGTCGCGATCGAGGTCGAGCGCGTGAAAAAGGCGCAGCAGCTCGAGGCGCTCTCGCGCGAGCGCGAGGTCGAGATCCAGCGCATCAACAAAGACAAAGAGATCGAGGTCAAGAAGAAGGAGATCGCGGACGTGGTGCGGAGCCGCATCGCGGTCGACAAGACGGTGGCCGAAGAAGAGGAGCGCATCAAAGACCTGCGCACTCTCGCCGAGGCGAACCGCGGCAAAGAGACGGTGCGCATCGCGGCCGAGGCCAAGGCGCAGGAGCACCTCGTCACCGAGATCAAGGCGGCCGAGGCCGCCGAAGAGGTGGCCAAGCACCAGGCCAAGGTGAAGCTCACCCAGGCCGAGGCCGACCTCGAAGCGAGCGACAAGCAGGCCCGCGCCAAGATCCGCATGGCAGAGGGCATCCAGGCCGAAGCCGCGGCAGAGGGCATCGCGATGGTGCGCGTCAAAGAGGCGGACGCGGCCGCCATCGAGAAGGTGGGCCTGTCCGAGGCGCGCGTCACCCTCGAGAAGATGCAGGCGCAGGCGTCCGGCGACGAGAAGCTCGGCATGGCCAAGGTCAAGGTCGCCGAGGCCGAGGCCGCCGCCATCGAGAAGAAGGGCCTCGCCGAAGCCCTCATCGTCAAGGAGCGCCTCGCGGCCGAAGCGTCGGGTGAGGAGCAGATGGGTCTCGCCAAGGTCAAGGTCGCGAACGCCGAGGCCGAGGCCATCCAGCTGAAGGGCCAAGCGTCTGCCGAGGCGTCGCGCCAGCAGTTCATGGCCGAGGCGGCCGGCATCCAAGAAAAGGCCTCGGCGATGAAGAACCTCGACCCCGAGAGCCGCGACCACGAAGAGTTCCGCATTCGCCTCCAGGCGAACAAGGACGTCGCGATGCAGTCGCTCGAGACCCGCATCAAGATCGCCGAGCAGCAGGCGCGGATCCTCGCCCAGGCCTTCGAGCAGGCGAAGATCCAGATCATCGGCGGCGACGGGCGGTTCTTCGACCAGTTCGTCAAGGCGGTCAGCTTCGGCCAGTCGGCCGACGCGGTCATCGACCAGAGCGACACGATCAAGACGGTGCTCGGCGACTACCTGAACGGGCACAAGAGCCTGACCCAGGACATCAAAGAGATCCTCGAGCGACCGGCCGTCGACGGCGAGACGGCCAAGAACCTCACCATCAGCGCGGTGCTCGCCAAGCTGATGGCCGGCACCGACGGTGAGTCTCGGGCCAAGATCGCCAAGCTCGCCGAGCGCGCGCGTGAAATGGGCATCGACGAAATCGTCGCGCGCTGACGTTCGCGCCGAGCTGACAGCGGTGTTCCGACTGGATCGATATGGCTGCTGATTCACCCCCCCAACCCCCCTCGCAAGGCGAGGGGGGAGCTCCCGTTCCCGAGGATGCAGCGTCGCAGCTCGAGGGCGGCAGCTACGACGTCATCCGCAAGCGCTTGCTCGACGTGGCGGGCGCCCTCGGCAAGAAAGCCGAGGAGCTCAACGAGCGGCGCATCCAGACGTTCGGTGGCTCGCAGATCTCGCTGCTCGCCACCGAGCGGGTGCGGACCGAGAACAACTGCGTCCCGCGCGACATCAAGGCGGTCTCGGGGCACCTCCTGTTCGGCTACAACGTCTTCCTCGGGCTGAAGACCGACACCCACGTCGGCGACGTGTTCAGCGTGCACGGGTTCGCCCCGAAAGAAGACGGCTTCGAGTTCGCGCCGCTCCCGATCGAGGCCGGCCACTACCTGGCCGACTCGACCTTCGTGCGCGAGTTCACGGACCTCTATCGCTACAACAAGGAGACCAAGCTCCTCATGGTGCGGACGACGGACACCCGTCTTCTCGCCATCTTTCAGGTGGGTGCTCGTGTAACCGACCAGCGCGTCTTCCGCTGGGGGATCGATAAGGGCGGGCAGATCAAGTTCATCGACGCCCGCGGTGAAGAGGACAACGTCCTGCCGCGCCAGCACGACTTCGAGTTCACGGCCGTGACCCGTGAAGACCAGGTCTCCGGTGACCATCCGCACTTCAACATCGCCGACGAGGTGTTCGTCGACACGCTCGGCGGTGACCTGACGATCAAGATCGAGAACAACACCAAGGACGGCAAGGGCATCTACCGCGAGCCGGTCGAGGACCCGAACCAGACGCTCGATGACGCCGACATCTCGTTCGCGCGGCTCGGTGCGCTCATCATCCTCAAGATCAAGCCCTACCGAGAGGAGAGCTACCGCTACCTGGTGTACAACACGCGCGCCGAGACGGTGGTGCGCATCGACGCGATCGGCCTCGCCTGCCACACGCTGCCCGAGGACCAGGGGATCGTCTTCCCGGGTGGGTATTACCTGCGGACCGGCGACTACAAGG
>CALKVR010001154.1 GCA_938004815.1 uncultured Polyangiaceae bacterium
GTCCCCGGCACCGAGCTGAACCCGGTGTTCCGGTTGCGGGCCACCCTCGATGATCCTACGGTCGCGGCGAGCACGATTGAAGGCACCATCGGGAGCCAAGAGGGGTTCCATCGGGTCTCCGACGATGCGGGGGCGCTCGAGGGGATCGAGTGGACGAGCCGCGTGCTGCTGAACCCGCCGACGATCGAGCTCGGCAGCTTTCCCCAGACGGAGCCCGTTCTGCTTGTTCGATAGCTACATCGGCCTCAGCTCGTGTCGCCCGGCCGAGATGCGCATCCGTACCACGCTGCGGCGAGCGCCTCGTGAGGCGGACTTCGCGCCCGGCGACCACGACGTTCGCGACCAGCAACGGTTCCCGCTGTACGCCGCCCGCATAGGGGCCTTCGACCACGCTCGAGAAGAGCGCCTGGCCGATGAGGTCTGGCTGCCGTTTCGCTTCAACTTGTGGAGTCAGACCTTCCGGCGTGACGCGTCGGGCCGGTTCGAGCGCGACGAGGACGGCGAGCGCGTGCCCATCCCCGTCGAGGAGCGAGAGGTCGCAGAGGTTCGTTACCACCTCACCGGGCCCTGGCCCGAGCGCGCCATCGCCGTGGCGGAGGGCGCGGTGGCGGCGTACGACGAGGTGCTGCGCGAGGCGGTGGGCTTCGCGAGGGCGAGCGCGCCGCATGCTGCCTCGATCATGAAGCTCTCGTACAACGGGAGACGAAAGCTCGTGCCCATGGCGGCGCAGCCCGCGTTCTGTGAGGCGGTGCTCGCGAGCGAACGGGCTGCGCGCGCCACGCTGGCCGACGGCACGGCGGCCTGCTCCCTCGCCGACTACGATCCCGTCGCCGATGCCGTCATCCAGGGGGCAGCGATCGCATGGTCGGACGATCCGGAGGGAGAGATCGCTCGCGTGGGCGACCTCCGCCACCACGTACTGAACTGGGTCGACCGAGCGTACTTGGCCGCGCTGCTCGGCTATGGTCCGGCGAGCATCGACCCGCGTACGGGCGAGGTGCTCCAGGCATCGTCGCACATCTACGAGAAGGGGCTCTCGCTGTGGACCAGCGACGTCGCCGACCGTATCAATCTCCTCAACGGCTTTCCCGAGGTGGAAGAGTGGGCGGGCGTCATCGATCCCCGCCTCGTCATCGAGCGCCAGCGGTTCGGCGAGGTCTTCCAACGCGCGTGGTCGAGCGCGACACCGGCACCGGTCGCAGGTGGGGTCGACGCGTTGCTCGGTGTGGAGGGGGCAAACCTTCTTGCTACGATGAAGGCCGCCGGGCCCGGCGCCCTCAGGACCACGGCCGTCGGTCCGTCCTCGCTATCGAGCGCGATTCAGTCGTCTCCGTCGCTGGCGGCGAGGTTCGCGGGCTCGAGTGGGGCAGTGCCCACGATCCCGCGCGGCCGCCTTCCCGAGATCGAGGACGGCGCTGGCTTCACCGGGTGTCGCTTCGACATGCCGAGCAGCGCGCTCCTCGCGTCAGGTGCCGGCCGCTTCGCGTCCGCCCGCATCGAGCCGGGCGACGCAGCCTGGGAAGAGATCCGCGACCAGGTCCTCCGCTGGCTCATCATCCACGAAATGGGGCACAACTTCGGCTTGCGCCACAACTTCGTCGGCTCGCACGACGCCATGAACTTCCCAGCGGAGTTCTGGGAGACGCGGAGAGACAGCCTACGGGCCGAGGCAGAGCTCGAGACGACCGGCGAGTTTCTCGAAATGGCGGGCGAGCTCCACCGGGTGCTCGGGGAGCGTGGCATCGCGTACTCGTCGGTGATGGACTACCTCCCCCTGGGGGCGCAGGCCGCGGTGGGCATCGGCCGATTCGACCGTGCGGCGATCCTCCACAGCTTGGCGGACGCCGTCGAGGTGTTCGATTGGCCGGCATCCGAGATCACGCCGGAGGCGCGGGCGCTCCTTCGTGATGCGGCCTCGCCCGAGCACTGGGTGCACCCGACGGTCGGCCAGCGCGTGCACTACACCCAGCTGCCCTATCTCCTCGGCGGGGGCGATCGGGACGCCGGCATCGAGCGGCTTTGCCGCCGCCAGCTCGTG
>CALKVR010001155.1 GCA_938004815.1 uncultured Polyangiaceae bacterium
GCGTTCGATCCGCGCACCCTCGGAGCGGGCACCGCGAGCGACGACCAAAAGGCGCTCATCGTCTCCGTCGCGCGCAAGGCCGGCCTCATCCTCGACCCCGTCTACACCGGCAAGGCCTTCGCGGGCTTCGTCCGCGCCGCACGCGACGGCGCGCTCGACGGCAAGCGCGTGCTCTTCTTGCACACGGGGGGCTTGCCGGGCCTCCTCGCTCAGGGCGACGACCTGGCCGCCGCCTTGTGACGCCGCCATCGCCGTTGTATCGAGGCCGCGTGAAACGGCGGATCCTCGTGGGCTTCGCGCTTTGCCTCTGTCTCGCGGCCGCGGCGCCGGCCTGTGGCGCCAGCGTGGTCTTCGAGGACGACGGCGCGGGTGGCGGCGCGAGCTCGAGCAGCGGCGGCAGCAAGTCGGCGTCGGGCTCCAAGGCGACGAGCGTGGTGTCGGCGACCCAGACGTCGACCGTCGTCGGGACGCCCGCGATCTGCTCGCTCCCCGACACCACGCCGCCCGACAGCTGTCCGGAGGCTTGCTCGATGCTCTTCGATTGCGGGCTCCTCTTCTGCGGCGGTCAGCAGAACTGCCCCGGCTTCTTCGTCGAGGACAAGCCCGAGTTCATGGCGGGGTGCATCGACGGGTGCGCGCAGCAGCCCGGCGTCATGCGCATCGTCGACCCTTTCAGCTGCGACACGACCATCGACACGTTCGAAAGTCTCTTTTCCGAGTTCCAGTTCGCTTGCCAGGGCTTCGAGGGCTGATCCGATGAAAGAACATTTCTTGTTCGTACTGGGCGCCGTGGCGTGCGTGGCGGCCTGCGGCGGCAGCGTCGTCTTCGAAGAAGACGGCGCGGGGGGCTCGGGCGGCACGGCGAGCTCCAGCAAGAGCGGGTCGGTGAGCGGCAGCAAGTCGGCGTCCGGCTCCAAGGCGTCGACGAACGTGTCGGCCACGCAGACCGGCACCACCGACGTCGTCGCGACGAGCGGCGGCTGCCAGCTGCCCGACCCATCGGCGCCGACGACGTGCCCCGACGCTTGCTCCGATCTCTTCGACTGCGGCGTTCTCCTCTGCGACGACGAGTTCCCCTGCCCGGGCTTCTTTCAGATCGACAAGCAGAGCTTCATGATGGGTTGCGTGCCCCAGTGCTCGCAGCAGATGGCGCTCATCTCGATCGTCGATCCGTCGAGCTGCGACACGACGGTCGAGACGTTCAAGAGCCTGAGCTTCGACTTCGCTCAGCAGTGCCAGGGCTTCGACGACGGCTGACGCCTACGGGCGGCTCGCCCACCAGGCGTCGGCGAGGCCGCGGTCCTCGAGGGTGTCGATCTCCATGTAGCCGCCGGCCGTGTCGGCCTTGTGCATCTCGTCGCCCGCTTCGAGGCGATGCTGCAAGAAGTCGATGAGGTAGGCCTTCTCCCAGGTGCGCCCTTCGCGGAAGGGTCCGCCGCGAAATCTCGCCTCGGCCTCGTCGAACGCACCGAGAAACGCCGGCACGGCGGAGGCGCCGACCCTCATCACGCCGATGAACTCGCCGGTCGCCTCTTCGCTCGGGATGTGGCGCGACAAGCGGGTGACGCGCGCGCCGTCGGCGACGAGCTTCTCGGCGTCGGTCTCGGGGTGCTGCGTGCGTGACGTGTAGCGGCGCCGCCAGGTCGTGTCGCACCCGAGCGTGATCGCGTGGTCGCTGGCGGCGACGTCGCGCGCGATCTCGGGCGTGTAGACGATGTCTGCGTAGGTCGAGACGAACCCATCGGTCATGAACGCGCGCGCCGAGAGGAGCGAGAGGAGGATGTTGTTGGTCTCCCACGCCTCGTTGCGAACGAACGTGAGGTCGGGGTACCGCGCTTCTACGACGTCGGCCCGGTACCCGGAGATGAAGACGATGTCCTTTCGCGCGAAGCCGGCGAACGTGAGTGCGTCGAGGATGTGCTCGAGCATCGGCTTGCCGACGACCTCGACCAGGGTCTTGGGCACCTCGTCGGTCAGGTGCTCGAGGCGGCTCCCGCGGCCCGCACCGATGATGATCGCGCGCATCGGCGCCGTTCTCTCACGAAACGGCCGGTTTTGTGAGAGCAACCACGCGAGCCGTTGCCCCGCCACCATGACACCGCGATCAGGGGCTTATCCGAGAAGATCCGCGGGATTGCAGGAGTTTCGGGTGGCATGGCTTTCGCTACGTCGAACCTCGGGGTCGTGCGCCCCGACGGTACTCAAAC
>CALKVR010001156.1 GCA_938004815.1 uncultured Polyangiaceae bacterium
GTACAACGCCGCTTCGTCCACGCGGCCTTCCCGGCGGGCGGTCTCGGCGAGCCGGCCGAGGACCCGGTCACGGGCCGCCGATAGCGCGGGCTTCTCCTCGGCGGCGGCCTCGTCGATCAGGCCCGACAAGAGGGCCAAGAGCTCCATGTCGCGGCCGAGCCGCTCGAGAACGGCCGCGAGCCGGCTCGCGTTCTCGTGGTCCGACGGGTTCGCCCGCAGGCGGTCGGTGAGTTGATCGACCAGCGCCTCGTCCGCCATGTCTTCGCCGCCCTCGAAGACGGCGTCGCCGCCCGTATCGAGCTCACCAGGGTCCAAGTGCACGACCTCTTCGGGGCGGGCAGGCGGGGCCTCGGTCCTGGGGTCCTCCCGCGCGCTGCGGGTCTGGGCGGACGCGTCGCGGGCGAGCCGGCGCAGCTTCGCCGCCGCCTCACGGCTCGACGGATCGATCCGCACCGCGAGGACGAGGTCGCGCTCGGCGCCGCGCAGGTCGGCGAGGAGCTCCTCCTCGAGCCCGGCCGCCTGGAGCAAGAGCGCCGCGAGCGCACGAGCCTCTTGTCGAGAGGCGGTCGGCTCTCGCATTTCGACGTATGCACGAAGCCTCCCGATCGCGCGCCCGGCGCCGGCCATGTCGCCGAGCTGGGCGCGCCACGATGCCTCGAGCCAGCGCGCCTCGGCGGCGTGGGGCGAGCTCTGCGGGATCTCGGCGGCCCGGGCGACGGCGGCCGGACGATCGTCGGCGTACGTCGCGAGCAGGCGCGCGAGCTCGAGATCGGGAGCGTGATCGCGCTCGGGGTCTCCCGATGCCAGCTCGATCGCGCGCGCGAACAGATCGAGGGCGCGCTGGGTCTTGCCCAGATCGCGTAGCGCGCGCGCGAGCCCGGCTACCGCGAGCGGGCTCTTGGGCCTCTGCCGCAGCGCGCGCTCGAACCATGTCTGCGCCTCGCTGAGGTGCCCGCGCTCGAACAGCTCGTGGGCGATCGCGCGGCACGTCTCGAAGCGCGCGTCGGCGGCGGCAGCGCCTTCGAGGTGTTGCGCGTCGCCGAGAGCCCCGCGCAGATCGCCGCTCGCGAGGCGGACGCGAAAGCGCGCCCACCGCGCGTCGCCCAGCGATGGCGCGCGCACCAGCGCACGGTCGAGGGCGTCGAGGCGTGCGCGGGGATCGGACGCGAGCCGCGCCGCGCGCAGCCATCCGAGCGCGGCGAGCGGGCCGTACGGTTCGTCGGCCGCTGCGCGTGCAGCCGTCGCGTACGCAGCCTCGGTCTCGCCGACCGCTTCGAGCACACCGCTCCCGAGCAGGCCCGAGTTCGTGGGCCCGGCCGCATCCACCAACGTGGAGAGCGCGGCTTCGGAGCGATCGCCGGCGCTGAAGTCGAGCGCGGCGAGGCGAGTCGCGAGCTCGAAGTGCTTGGGCGCGCGCTCGAGGGCGGCCAGATAGGCCGCTCGCGCGCCCTCGAGATCGCCGGCGAGAGCGGCGTCGTCACCGGGCGCGGTGAGCTCGCACGCTTCGAGGGCGCGGACGGCTCGCGCCGTCAGCGGCGCGGCCGGACCCTCTTCGCGGCCGACGACCGCGAGGCGCGTCGCCTCTACGTCGGCCATCGACGCGAGCAGACCATGCGTCGATGGCGCCCGCGCGCCCAGATCCGGGAGCAGGCGCCGCGCGATCGCGCCGAGCGGATCGCGCATCACGAACGCGCCGCCAGTGCGCTCGGCGAGCCCTTTGAGGACGAGCGCAGAGAGCCGCGCGGCGACCACGTGCGCCGGCGTGGCGAGCCCCATGCCGCGCGCGTCTTCGATGAGGAGCCGCATGTCGCCATCGAGCGGGGCGAGGACGACATCGAACGCGAGGGCGGCGTCGCCGCTCGATAGCCCGACCGCGACGCCGTGCGGCTCACCGGCGAGCATCAGGACCACCGGCCGGCCGGCCACGAGCTGTCCGCGGAGGCGCGGCTCGAGCGCGCGCGCGAGCGCGTGCAGATCGATGGAGGCGAGGAGCATCGCGAGACGCCCGCGCCGGTGGCGGAAGCGCGCGACGCCGCCCGACAGATCCAGCGGGAACCGCAGATCCTCGAGCCGGACCGTCAGCTCGCGGACCTCGATCGGCCCGACCGCGGCCGGGCCCGCGAGCTCCATCGCCAGGCTGCCCTGCGCGAGCGCGAGGCGCAGCCCCGCCGGGGGGCTCGGCTCGGGCCTCGCCTGGAGCGCCGCCCGAGGGAGGCGCAGGCTGGTCGTGGAGCGCGCGCGGCGCGCGCCGGGCATCATACGCCGGTGATCGTAACAGGCGGCTCCAGCCGCCGCGAAATTGCTGGCAAGAGCCGAGCGGTGCACCGCCACGTCGTGCGATGCTGCGGGCCGGCATGGCAAAGAGTCGACGGCTCAAGCGTAGCTTGGCGCTTCTCGTGGCGGCGATGTGGCTCTCGGGCTGCTCCGACGGCCGGCCGCGGCCTGCGAGCGCCGCCGACGCCACGGTCATCGCGCCGCCGACGCAGACGGCACCGCCGAAGCCACTGCCGCGGTGGCCGGTCTTCGAGCCGAACATCGCGCCGCCCCCGCTCGAGGCGCCGGTGGCGGCGGACCCGATTCCGGGGGAGGAGCCGCCCGAGGCCACGGGCGGCGCGCTTCAGGCCGCCGGGCCGACCGTGGCGTCGATGGCCGGTGGCTTTCGCCGTTGCTACAACCGCGCGCTCCACGACGACCCGACGATGCGAGGAAAGGTGCGGCTGACGGCCAAGATCGGAGGTGACGGTACCGTCATCATCGTAAGCGACGCTGCGGGCGAGGGGCTCTCGCCTCAGCTCGTCGACTGCCTGAAACGTCGTCTGATCGCGCAACGGTTTCACCCGCCCGATGGCGGCGGCGCCACCCTCGTCGTTCCCTTCTCGTTCGAGCCACAGAAGTAAACCCGGCGGCCGAGCGCGACCGTGGCGAGATGCCACGAACGGTGAGTGCGCTTCTTTTCCGGGGACCGCTGGTTTGGGTTGCGCCGGCCATCGCCGCGATCGAGAAGGCGGCGGCAGGCATGACCAAGCAGCAGACCATCGGCGCGGCGGTGCTCCTCGGCGCGTCGCTCTTCGCGACCGTCGCGCTGGCGCGCGGCGCTGCATCGAGCCTGCCCGACGAGTTTCGAAAGTCGCCGTGGAACGTGCGCACGCTCTCGGTCGGCGCCCCCAGCGACGGCGCGCTCGTGCGCGGGCGCAAGCTGCGGCCGAGCCCGGCCGCTCGCATGTGGAACAAGGCCGACATGCCCGCGCATGCGACGCCAGACCTGCTGAGGGCGATCGATCGCGCCGCCAAGAAGGTGCGCAAGGGTCACGCGGGGAGCACCCTGCTCGTGCTCGCGCTCTCGAACGAGGATGGCGGTCCGCTCGCCGATCGACGCTCGCACCAAACCGGGCGCGACGCCGATCTCGTGTTTTACGCGACCGACACCAAGGGCAAGCCTGCGACGTCCAAGAAGCTCGCCCGGTTCGGCGGCGACGGCGTCTCCCGCGACAAGAAGCTCCGCTTCGACGACGCGCGCAACTGGGCGCTCGTCGAGGCGCTCGCCAAGGACCCCGCCAACGTCACGCATATCTTCGTCGACGCGAAGATCCGGGTGCGGCTCCTCGCGTTCGCTCAGAAGCAAGACCTCGATGAAGAGCGCATCGAGCGGGTGCGCGCGATCCTCTTCGAGGGTGACGGGAGCGAGCAGCTCGACGCGTTCTTCCACGTGCGCATCGCGTGCCCTAACGGACAGTCGCGAATCTGCAAGGTTTGAGCGCCCACCGGCGCCTACCGCCCGGCGCTACCGCGCAGCCGTCGCGTACGGCCGCGCGTCGTCTGCCGCAGCGCTCAGCGCCCGCTCGGCGAACGCCCGCGCCTCTTCGGCCGCGCGCGGGCCGAGGTGGAGCCGGGTCGGACCGAGCGCGGTCAGCGTCGGGCTGAGCTCGTACACGGGAATGGAGCGCGCTTCGCAGAGCTTGGCCTGCAACGCGTAGTGCTCGTGCCGCACCGCCGCGAGCCCCTGCGCCAGCCCCCCGACATACCCGTGACGGCGCGGTCTCGCCGTCGCGGACGCCTTGGTGTCGCTCGGCAGATACATGACCAAGAGCGCATCTAGATCGCCGACGTTGTCGGTGAGCGCGACGAGCGGGGCCTTGTCGATGAGCCCGCCATCCCAGAGCTGTGCCGCGTCGTCCTCCACGGTGCGGAACAACCCCGGGTACGCGCAGCTCGCGTGGACCGCTGCCGCGAGCGACCCCCGGACGTGCACGCGCGGCGAAGCCGAGGTGACGTCGCTCGTGACGATCACGAGCGGCGATGGGCACCGTTCGATCTCGGCGACGCGAAGGTGTCGCTCGAGCAGCGCGCGGAAGCGTCGCCCCCGCAAGAGACCGGTCGCGCCGCGCCCCCGGAGCGTGTCCCACAGGATCTCGAGCGGCGCGGGGTCCCAGAAGTCGTCTCGCTTGATCGCCCCCATGAGCGCGGCAATCTCGCCGGCGCGCATCCCCGACGCGCCCATCGCCGCGACCAGCGCCCCCGCGCTCGTGCCTGCCCACGCGGCAGGCGCGAGCCCGGCCCGCTCGAGCGCGACGAGCAGACCGGCGTGGCCGAAGAAGCCGAAGTACCCGGCGCTGAGAACCAGCCCGAACCGCTGCGCGCGAAGCGCGTCGGCCAGCGTCGGCGCCGCCGAGGCTCGAATCTCGCTGGTCATCCCGCCTGGTTAGGTGGGCCCGCGGGCCGTGGCACCGAAAAGTTGCGCGGCTCCGACGAGTACTGTACAAATGAACAGCATGAGAGCTCCCGCCGCCCCGTCCGACCCGTTGATCGAGCCCGCCTTCGTGGCGCTTCGCGATCTCTTCACCGGTCCCCTGGCCCAGGTCTCGTTCCCCGACGTCGACGCGGCCGCCGTCGGCGCCACCGT
Organism: uncultured Polyangiaceae bacterium; assembly: GCA_938004815.1. Classification (GTDB taxonomy): domain Bacteria; phylum Myxococcota_A; class Polyangia; order Polyangiales; family Polyangiaceae; genus Xiheicaenibacterium. The sequence continues at coordinate 4,901 of CALKVR010001156.1, forward strand.
CGACGAGCTCTGCCGCCGTGCCGCTGCCTTGGAGTCGGCACGCGCAGCGCTCGCGGCGGCCCAGCGCGACGTCGCGATGGCCGAGCAGGCCCTCCGCGACCAGCGCGCGGCGTCGATCGAGCAGGGTCAGCTCGCGCTCGCCTACGCCCGCGTCTACGCCAAGAGCGATCGCGCGCTCGTCGCTTCGATCGAATCGATCACGCTGCCCAAGCAACGCGCCGTCGCCACGCCCTCTGCCGATACCGCCAGGGCGGCTTCGGCCGCGCCCCGCCGCCGCGGCCGCCCACCCAAGAGCGCCACGGCGAGCGACGAGACGACGAATCGAGACAGCGTGGCCGCCGAATAGCCAGCCGGCGAGTAGCCAGCCGCCGAGTAGCCGGCCGCCGGGCTCACTGCCCCTTGGCGATCTTCTCCTTCATCTTCTTCACCAGCTCGTCGTAGCCCTTGTCTTTGTAGATCTTGACGAACTGCGACCGGTAGCTGTCGATGGTGCTGACGTCTTCCGGGATGATGTCGATGATCTTGAACTTTCCGTCTTTTTGGCGGACGAGAAAGTCGATCTTGATCTCGTCGGCGCGCGTGTCGGTCTTGTGCTTGGCGCGCATCTTCACGAGCGACTTGCCGTCGCCCTTCGAGTCCTCACCCGGGTAGCTGATCTCGTAGGGCAGGACCTTCTTCAGGTTCTTTTCGTACGCGGCCGTGACCAGCTGCTTGACCAGGCCCTTGAACTCTTTCTTCTGAGCGTCGGTCAGCTTGGCCCATTGGTCGCCCATCGAGGCTTCTGCGATGTGGTCGACGTCGAGCGACTCTTCGATGACCGTCGCGATCTTCTTCTTGTTATCCGCCTCTTTCTCGAGGAGCTTGAACAGCTCTTGCTGCCTGGCCTTGAGCCAGTCGGTCGGGGCACCCGCAAAGGCGGGGGTGGCAGCGAGCAGAACGACGGCGCCCACCAGCAGCAGAAACACGCGGCGCAGCGGGGCGAGAGTTCGGGAGAGCGTCACGCGGGACCTCGAGGGTTGGGAGACGAGTCAGTTGCTAGTACGTGGACGGAAGAAATCCAGCCCCTATTCACTCGTCGCGATCCTGCTTTTGGGATGTGAATCGCGGACTTCGAGCCCTGTCACGGGCTCGTCGAGCCCCCGTGACCCGAACGTGGCAATCGACCCCGGCCGAGTGCAGCTCCTGCCTGACGCGAGCTTGCGCCTCGACCCCGACCTGTTCGACGACGGTGGAATCAAGCTTCCGCGGATCGAGACGCCCGATCCGCGAGCAAGTCCTTCTTCGGGATCACCACGCTGAACGTGGCGCCCCGGCCGTCGACGCTGCGAACGCGGATGGTCCAACCGTGATCGTCGACGATGCGCTTGACCACCGCGAGCCCCACGCCCGTGCCGTGCGAGCGCGTGGTGAAGAACGCGTCGAAGAGCTTTTGGCGCGCCTCCTCGGGGATACCAGGCCCCGTGTCCGACACCTCCAAGACGGCATCACCCTCGCCGCGCTTGATGAGACGGACGCACACCTCGTCTCCGGGAGAGCTGGCCTGAACCGCGTTGCGGACGAGGTTCCAGAGCAGCTGGCGCACCTGTGAGGCGTCCGCCCGGACGCGGAGCTGGTCCGGGCCGTCGTACGTGACCGACACATCGGTGCCTCGCCCCGACTGCGAAGCGAGCAGCACCACGTCGCGCGCGAGACCAGCGGCCTCGACCGCACCGAGCGACGGCGCCCGCGGCTTGGCCAGCTCCAGCATGTCGCCGACCAGGTCGTTCAATCGAGCCG
>CALKVR010001157.1 GCA_938004815.1 uncultured Polyangiaceae bacterium
CCGCCTCTCCCGCCGTCGATTCACCGAAGGACTCCCCACCCGAGAGCGCCAACGCGGGCGCGCTCGTTCCCGGTGGCGTCGTCCTCGGCGTCGGTCTCGCCGGTCTGTTGGTCGGTGGGATCACGGGTGGGCTCGCGGCGTCCAAGAAGAGCGATCTCGAGGATGCATGCGGCGCCGATGGCGCCTGTCCGCGCGCCCAACAAGAGACCATCGATGACGCCAACCTGCTCGCGACGGTGTCGACGGCGATGTTCGTCGCGGGCGGGATCGTGACCGCGGGCGGGATCACCCTCATGATCCTGCGTCCGGGCGGCGGCGCCGACCCGCCGCCGAAGTCGGCGGTCTCGTTCTCGCTCGGGATCGGGAGCGCCGCCGTGCGATTGAAGTTCTAGCTAGGGGCAGCTACCCAGCACCATCGAGCATCGCGCTTCGATCGATGTTTGGTCGAGCATGATCGGGTAGACCGCGACCTCGTCGATTCTGAGGAGCGTTCCGGCCCCCGCAGGCCCTCGCAGCTTGAACCCCGTGCCCTCGAGGAGGATCACGTTGCCGCCAGCCCCCGGACCCGTCGCGACACCGTTGACGTAGACCCCGGGCCCGACCGACGGCTCGAAGACCCCGACCAGATGGTGGTACGAGGTGAACGCGTTCGCGAGCGGCGGCGAGAGCACGGCGTTTGCCTGCTCGTTGCGCTTGAACTCCGCCGTGGCGATGTCGGACGGATCGACGAGGGCAAAGAGAGCCCAACCGGCGACGCCGCCGTCCCAGGTGCCGATGTGCGGGATCTCCCAATCGGTGTTGGTGTTCGTCTCGTAGCGAGCCCACATCTCGACCGAGAAGGCCGTGACCCCCTCGAAGTGAAGCTCGGGAAAGTCGATGAAGGCGTTCTGGTTGGCGCCCAGCTCGATCGCTCCGCTACCCAAGATGCCACCCCCAGGCACGGGAGTCGTCGCCCCATAGATCCCACCAGCGACGATGGGATTCTCGGCGCTGTTGTTCATCGGCTGTGAGCTATCGGACTCTTCGAAGCGCAGGTAGAGGATCGGCCCGTCGGCGAGGACGGATTCGGCGTAGATATCGACCGGTCCGCCCGAGCTCGTGGAAGACGGACCCGAAGTGGAATCCGCGGTCGACGTCGCGCTCGCGTTCGACACGCTCCCCGAGCCGGTCGTCGTCCCCGACGTGGCGCCGCTGCCGCTCGAGGCGTTCGCGCTCGCGCTCGGCGCGCCGCCCGCGCCCCCCTCGCCGTCGACATGAAACACGTCGAGGCCGAGGACGTCGGCGCACGCGGCAACACCGCCCAGCACGACGCATGTCGCAGCCAAGGTCGTGCGGGGCAAGCGTCCGCTCACCAGAACATGATACGAGAGACAATAGCGAGGGTGAAGGTCTTCGACTTCGAGCTCGACGTGGGGGTGACGGTCGACGTCAGCCGGCACCGGCAGCGGCCCGGTGAGCAAACCTACTACGCCGTCACAGGCGGCCCGATCGACGCGGACCGCTTGAAAAGGACGATTCTCGACGCCGGGTTCAGGCTCCTCACCGACGAGGCGGCTCGGCCCGAGAACGGCGGCCCGCTGGCCGGAGCCGTGGCCATCGTCGCGTCGCTCGACAGCCGGACCCTGACCGTCAACTTCAGCGGCGCGCCGTGGAACACGCTGTATGTCTCGGGGATCGATTACGACGCGCTGCCGCTGGTGACCATCCGACATGGCAGCTTCCGCTGGGCCGATCGTGACTGGCCGGCGTACTTCGAGGCGGGCCGGATCGAGTCCGACGATGACGACGACTTCCTCGTCACCGCGCCGGTCGACCCGACGGCGGACCCGATCGCGAAGTACCGGGAATGGGCGCTCGAGAGCGGCTTCGAGGTCGAGACCCCGCCGAACGACTGGGAAGCGGAGCCCGACATGATGTTCGAACGCGGAGCTCGGTTTCAGGATGCACGATTCCGGGTGCAGGTCGACGTCGAGGACGGCACCTTGACGCTCTACATCGTGAGATCCGCCCACACCTGAAGCCCGCTTCGAGCTGACGACGCCCACACCTTGCCGAGGAGCCCCGTCGCGGCTAGGGTCGCAGCCGTCACGGTACGTCCCTGGCAGCTTGGCCCGTCGCTCCCTCCTCCGAGACTGCGGCTCGCTCGGAAGACTAGTCGACGCAGCGTAGCGCCGCTCGCGGCCCAACCGGGGTCGAGAGCACGGGTCGTCGTCCTTCCTCGGGCTTCGCGGGACGCGTCTCTGAATTCCGCGTCTGGAAGCCGAGAAAGATAGCGACCATGGGTAACCGTCTCTACGTAGGCAACCTCTCCTTCAACACGACCGAGTCCACCATCAAGTCCACCTTCGCCGAGGTCGGCGAGGTTCGTGAGGTCGCTGTCCCGATCGATCGCGAGACCGGTCGGGTTCGTGGCTTCGCGTTCGTGACGATGGAGAACGAGGGCGACGCCAACACCGCGATCGAGCGTCTCAACGGCCTGATGGTCGACGGTCGTCCCATCCGGGTGAACGAGGCGCAGGAGCGCCCGCCGCGTGGCGGCGGCGGTGGTGGCGCGCCGCGCGGCGGCCATCGCGGCTGGTGAGGCATCTGAGCCACCCGCCGCGCCTCCACGAGAGGTCCGCGGCGGGTAGCTTCGAGCCCGCGACCTGTTACGATGCACGACATAGGCCCTCGAAAGCAGGGCCGCCTGGTTCTCGCCTTTCCCGTCACTGGTGACCCGATCGGAGCGGACTACCGATCGAATCGAGGAGGTGACCGTGGAAACCAAAGAGGCGAAGGCCCCAAGCCTGAAGATCGTCGACCAGATCCGCACCCGAAACGCGCGCGAGTACGATCTCGCCTTCGCAGACGCCCGCCTGACGGTGAACGTTCAGGCGGTCGACGCCGAGCCGTCGGCTTGGCGCGTCGAGGTCCGGGGCCACCGCCAGGGTGGCGAGACCATCACGGCGTGCGAGTCGGGTGCCAGTCGCGTCGAGGCGCTCCGCGCGGTAGGAGCGGAGTGGAGGGTGCTCGCCAGCCCTCACGGGCTCGACATGTTCGATTGGGCAGATGTGGAGCGGCTCCTGGACGGGGTGCGTGCTTTGTGAGCGCCGCGGACGGCGTCGAGTGAGGCGTTACGCGAGCCCTGCAACCTGCGCCGCGTCGAGCTCGACGACCCGCGGGGGCTCGTGGCCGAAGTCGCTCGTGCGTATCCAGCTGGGCCGGATGCGGAACCACGTGATCCCCGGCCAGCTCGCCCGGTCGCGTCCGTCGGGGAACGCGTCGTAGTAGGCGGCGCGCACGCGCTCGAGCTCGTCACCGCTCGGCTCGTCGGCGTCGCCCTCGATCTGCGCGGTCGCTGCGCCACGGGTCAGGACCGCCGCCGCGCGGCGCGTGCGGCGCAGGTTCGCGGCCTTGCGCGTCGTTTCGAGCGTGTCGAACACGAGCTCGAGGCGATCGGTGATGGCGACGCCGACGACGGCCGCTTGTGCCTCGGCTTGCTCCGACGATGACGCGACGACGCCGTAGCGTGCGCCCCGCAAGAAACGAACGAGGCTCGCGCGGGTCGCCTCGGCCGCCGACGCGGGCGGCGCCTCGTCCGGGAGCAGCGTGGATGCGTCGCCGCCGACCACCGTCGTCCACGGCCGGACGCGCCACCGCGCCACGAGGCCGTTCTCGACGTACGGGTCGGCGGCCGCGAAGGCCTCGGCGGCGGCCGGGCTCGGGCCCTGGAACAGGAGGATGGCGCGATCGACGGGCTCGGCGAGCGCGCCCCCCAAGACGAGCTCGCCTCGCGTCGCGGCCGCGCGCGCGCGCGCCAGGTGCTCGGCGCGGTAGGCGGCGCGGTGCTCGAGGTAGGTCTCGACGACGTCGTATTCGAGGAGGAAGTGCATCCGAGCTCAGGGCGAGGCGGCAGACCCGGCGAAGGGCAGCATCGACTTCAGATCGTTGTCGGTGAACCGCAGCTGTAGCCCCACGAAGTAGTCGCGCCTGTCGTTGGTGAGGATGTCGTCGACGCCGCCGAGGAGCCAGAGCTGGTCGATGAACTCGTAGCCGATGGTGACGCGCCACCTCGGGGTGAGCTGCTCGCCGAAGCCGAAGAGATCTTGCCGGAGCTCGAAGCGGTCGTCGATGAGGTGCAGGTCGAGCCCGATGCCGCCCGTCGACTCGAGCACGCCGAAGCGCCCCGTGAACGGGCCGAGGCGCTTCGCGAACTGGAAGCTGATGCGAAAATCGTTCGACGTCGTGACGCGGGTCTCGCGGTAGCTCGACGGCTCGTTCGGGTTCGTCGTGTCGACGGTAGTCTGTTCGATGCTCGTCTTGCCGCGCGGGTCGTTGACGAGCTGAATCATGTAGTACTTGTCGACCGCGGGCTGGAGGCGCAGCTCGACGTAGGTTTTTACGGTGTTGGCGAGGAAGTTGTAGTCCGTGCGCAACCCGACGACCGTCTGCAGGCGGCCGATGCCTCCGACGAGATCGCCGACGTCTTGCACCACCGTCTCGACCTCGTTGATGAGCGTCTCGTCTTTCGTCAGACGGCCCACCGTGCCCTCGCCTCGGTCGACGCGGGCGGCGATGTTGTCGGCGTGCTTGAGCATCGACTCGAGGCTCTCGCTGGCGCGATCGATGCGCTCGAGCGTCGAGCGTATCTCGCCGGGCTTGCCCTCTTCGTCGGGGGCCTTTTGCGTGAACTGGCGGACGTCTTGCGTGACCTGCCGGATGTTCTCGAGGATCTCTTTCAGTTGCGGGCGCGCATCGCCGGTGATGGCGTTGACGTTCTGGATGGCGCCCTTCACCGCCTCGCGGTTCTCTTTCACCGACTTGTTGAGCTCTTCGGTGATCTCGGCCAGGTTCTTGAGCACCTGCGCGATCTGTTCTTGGCCCTTGTCGGAGCCGACCGTGTTCTTGAGGGACTCGGTGACGGCCTTCACGTCTTTCAGGATCTCGGCGACCTGCCCCTGTAAGGACTGCAGCGACGGCTCGTCGATGTAGTTGACGATCTGCCCCCCGTCGGGGATTCGCTCCGTCCCCTCGGTGCCCGGCGTGAGGACGATGTAGTACTCGCCGATGAGGCTGGTGGAGCGCTTGCCGACGGCGGCGTCCTTGTAGAGGTGGATCTCCGGCTTCATCCGGATGTCGACGCGGGCTCGACCGTTGTCGAGCCAGATTCGCTCGACGACGCCGACCTGGATGCCGCTGATCATGACGCGCGACTGGGGAGCCACCCCGGTCATGTCGGGCATGTAGGCCCACACGACGTAGCCGCCCCCCGTCCCGGTGGAGCGGGAGATGAATCGGTAGCCAACCACGACGGTGATCGTCAGGACGATCGCCATCAGGCCTACCTTGGCGGCGCGCGAGAACTCACCCATCGGGAAGGACGCGTCGAGCCTACCACGCCTCGTCACAAGTGCTCAGTACCGCCCGCGCGTCCGGGAGCGGCCTCGGAGGCCCGCCGGGCGTGATACGAATGCGGCCCATGGACGCCGCGAAGCTCGCTGCCCTGGTCGACCGTGAGTGGGACGCATCGATCCTCCCGGTGATCGAGGACTACATCCGGATCCCCTGCAAATCACCCGCGTTCGAGAAGGGGTGGCAAGAGGCCGGGCACCTCGAGCGCGCCGTCGCGCTCATCGAGTCGTGGTGCAAGTCGCAACCGATCCCCGGGCTCAAGACGGAGATCGTCCGCCTGCCGGGGCGCACGCCGCTCCTCTGGCTCGAGGTGCCGGCCACCGACGGGAGCACCGACGACACGGTGCTCTTGTACGGCCACTTCGACAAGCAGCCCGAGATGGTCGGGTGGGGAGAGGGGCTCTCGCCTTGGACGCCGGTGCGGCGCGGCGACAAGCTGTACGGTCGCGGCGGCGCAGACGACGGCTACTCGGCCTTCGCCTCGCTCCTCGCCATCCGCGCGGTGCGCGAGCTTGGCGGCAAGCACAAGCGCTGCGTCGCGATGATCGAGGGCTGCGAGGAGAGCGGGAGCTTCGATCTGCCGCCGTACCTC
>CALKVR010001158.1 GCA_938004815.1 uncultured Polyangiaceae bacterium
AGACAAGACCGCATACAAGGAGTGGGCGGCCAAGCAAGAGCTGGTCGATTGGGCCGACGTCGCGACGCAGCGCGCGGGCCTGGCCGCCAAGATGACGTCGCTCCGCGACGAGCTCGCTTCGCTCGAGCGCGAGAGCAGCCGCCGGATGGGCCCGTTCTACAAGGCGCGGCAGAGATACTTCGACTACCTCTACCAAAAGGATCGCGATGCCTGGTTCGTGCTCGACCCGGTCATCACCGTCCACCCGGACGAGGTCTTCTTCGAGTGCTTCAGCCAAGACGAGTCGACCTACGGGCGCCTGTCGGCGAGCTACGAGGTGTTCCGCAACGTCGGCGCGTTCGCCTGCGGCACCACCAACGTCGACTACTCGGCCGCGCTCTACGACGAGTTCCAGAAGATCCGCCGCTACAAGACGACGATGTTCCAGGTCGACCCCTCGGGCTTCGAGGTCAAGACGACGGGCGAGGCCGATTTCAAAGAGCTGAAGATCGATCTCCCCGACAGCTGGGTGCGAGGCTTCCTCCAGGTGAGCTCGGCGATGAGCATGCCGGCCACGAGCTTCGAGCTCCACCCGATGGACGTGCACAACGTCTGCTTCCTCCTCCGCCGAAGAAAGGAGAAGGCGGGCCCGCGATCACTCCGCTACGTGCTCGAGCCGGACAAGCCGGTGAGGGTCGTGCTCGACCCATGGAACCTCGAGATCCCCTGCCCCCGCTCGATCTACACCGGCTCCACCGCGCACGAGATCCGCGTCTGGGGCCGCCGCCGGCTCCTCATCCTCGAGCGCCTCATCCCCCTCGCGTCGCGTTTCGTCGTGCACCTGCTCGGCACCGGCATGCCGTCCTTCTATCTCGCCGATCTCGGCGACATGGCGTTCACGCTCGGTCTGTCGGGTTGGACTGGTCGACGGCCGGAAACTTCGATCTGCTCGCGCCGCGCGCCGACGTCGACGAGCTGACCAAGCGGCGCGTCTTCGACGGCCTCAAGCAGACGTGGTTCTCCGACCCTGACAAGCTCGCCGCCCGCCTGCAGCTGCCGCGCGCGACCGTGCTCGGCGCGCTCGGCGCGTACACGCAGGCCGGGCGCGCCATCTACGATCTCTACAAGCGCGTCTACCGCGTCCGCGAGCTCAGCCGCGAGCCGCTCCCGATGGACAAGCTGCGGTTCGCGAACGAGCGAGAAGAGCGCGCGACGCGCCTCCTCGAGCAGCAGGGCGTCCGCGCCGATCCGCCTCGCGCCATCGACAACGGCCGCGTCCTCGCGGGGACGGTCAAAGACGGCTCACGCACCCACCAGCCGACCCTACGGATCGATCGCGACGAGCGCATGGTCGAGGCGACGTGCACCTGCAACTTCTATCAACAGAACAAGCTGTTCAAAGGCCCGTGCGAGCACATGCTCGCGCTGAGGAGAGGAGGTAGGTAGGAGCGACGGCCGGAGAGGGAGCTTGCAACCGGGCGGTGGTTCGCCGTCCTTGCCGCATGGTCCTCTTTTCATCACTGGCGCGCTCTCGACTGTGCGGATCTCACCCACCGGCGCCGATTGGCGGGTTCAATCGCGTCGATTCAATGCAGCGCCGGTGGGTGGATCCGCTTGAGTTGAGCGTGCCAGTCTCGAGAGCTGTTCGAAGTCTCTCCGGTCGTCACTCGTGCCCACCTCCGCACCCCGACGATGACCAACCGCCCCACCTCACGAGAAGAGCTGTACGAGCGGATCCGCCGCTCCTCGAAGGACGAGGTCATCCTCGAGGAGATGGTGCGCCTCGGGTTCTGGCCGCGCGAAGGCGCGCAGCCCCACGATCCGGCCGACGAGATCCGCCGCCGTGGCGAGATCCACCGTGAGCTCTCCGCCCTCCAGACCGAGACGGCTCGGCTGGGCAACATCGAGGCGCTGAAGAGCGAGGCGCGGCGACGGGGCCTCCAAGCGTCGCGCGACAAACAAAAGGAGACCAAGGCCCGGCGCGAGCGCGAGCGCGTAGCCCGGGCCGAGGCGTGGAAGCAGCGCCAGGCCAAAGAGATCTTCTACCTCGGCGCAGGCGTCTCCGGCGGGCTCTCCCACACCGAAGCCAACGAGAGCCGCCTCGTGGCCCAGGGGCTGCCGGTGCTGCGAACGGCCGACGATCTTGCGCGCGCGATGGGGGTGAGCGTCCCCGAGCTTCGTTTCCTCGGGTACGCCCGCGACGTCAGCGCCGTCAGCCACTACGTGCGCTTCACCATCCCGAAAAAGACGGGCGGCGAGCGGCTCATCTCCGCGCCCATGCGGCGGCTCAAGGCCGCCCAACACTGGGTGCTGTCGCACGTCCTCGAAAGGGTGGCCGTCCACGACGTCGCGCACGGCTTTCGCGAAGAGCGCTCCATCGTCAGCAACGCACGACCGCACGTCGGCGCGGGCGTGGTCGTCAACGTCGACCTCAAAGACTTCTTTCCGACGATCACGTTCGCCCGCGCCAAAGGTGTCTTCCGCGGTCTCGGCTATGGCGACCAAGTGGCGACCCTGCTCGCGCTCCTCTCCACCGAGCCCGACGTCGAAGAGGTCGAGCTGGACGGGCGGCGCTGGTTCGTCGCCGTCGGGCCGCGCAAGCTGCCGCAAGGCGCGCCGACGAGCCCCGCCATCACCAACATCCTCTGCCGCCGGCTCGATCGCCGATTGAACGGCGCGGCCAAAAAGCTCGGCTTCACCTACACGCGCTACGCCGACGATCTCACCTTCTCCGGCGCGGTCGGCAGCGACGTCGGCCGCATGCTCCACCGCGTCCGTTGGCTGACCAAGCTCGAGGGCTTCGTGCCCCACGAGAAGAAGACGCGGGTCCTCCGCCGCGGGCGGCGGCAAGAGGTCACCGGCGTGGTCGTGAACGAGAGGCTGAGCGTCGACCGCGCGACGCTCAAGCGGTTCCGCGCGCTCCTCTTTCACATCGAAAAAGACGGCCCCGCCGGCAAGACATGGGGCGCGTCCGCTGATCTGTTCGGCTCGGTGATCGGCTTCGCCAACTACGTCGCGATGGTCGAGCCCGACAAGGGCAAGAAGCTCCTCGCCGAGGCGCGCGCCCTCGCGCAGAAGCACGGCTGGCGCCCGCCGCCTCGGTTCGTTCCGCCCGCGCCGGTCGCAGCGCCCGCCGCGGCCAAGCCATCGGCCGCGCCCGCTGCGCCGCCGCCCGTCGCAGCGCCGGCCGGCGAGACGCCGCCGGACGCACCGGCAGACGCGCCCAAGAAGAAGAAGTGGTGGCAGATCTTCTGAGACGCCGCGCTCGCTAGCTCTCTTTGGCCACGACGCGAGAATCGGGCGACGCCTCACCGGCCTCGCGCGACGCGTTCATGAGCTGCGTGACGAGGTCGCGGCACTCGGGCCGGTTGCGGAGGTGCGAGAGCAGGAGCTGAGACGCCTCGGCGAACGCCTTCTCGAAGGTGAGGCCCTCGCGCGTGCGAATGGCGACCTTCTCGCGGCCTTGCGCCAGGTCTTCTTCGAGCGCCTCGGCGTAGCGCACGAGCTGGGCGCGCAGGTCTTCGATCTGACGGCGCAGATCACGCGCCGTCGCCTCGCGGGTGTTCTTCTTCGCCTCGTAGCGCTGGAGCTGCTCGCGACGCGCCTTCGACGTGGCGGCGGCGGCGCCCGCGCGCTCGTAGACCGCCGGGTCGAAGGTGCCCGCGCGCATCGCGGTGTCCGCCTGCTGGCGCGCGGTGAACGCGTTCTTCTCCGCCATCGCGAGCTCGCCGCGGACCTTCTCGACGTCTTCGGCGTCGACGGCCGCCTCGCGGAGGACGCGCGACTCTTCGTGCGCGAGCTCCTCGACCTTGCGGCCGATTTCAGCGCGGAGCGCTCGGCCCCTGCGCTCGAGCGAGTCGAGCTTGCGCGTGTGGCTGGCGACCTCGCCCTCGAGCTGGTTGGCGCGCGCCGCGAGCTCCCAAACTTTGTGCAGCGCGCTCAGGATCTCGGGCGGCGCGGCGTTGGCGGGGTAGGCGCGTGACACCATGCGCGCGAAGAGGGCGGCGCGGTTGGCCCACTCGATGACGCCCGCGGTCTGCGGCGGCGGGGGCGGGGGCGGCGCGACGACCTCGTTGCCGCCGCTGTCGATGTCCCACGCCTGCGTCGGCAGGCTGCGCTGGAGCGCCTTCAGCTCTTCTTGGAGATGGTGGGCGTCCTGGAAGCGGCGCCGCAGATCTTTCTCGAGCAGGCGCAGGCAGATCCCCTCGGCCTGCGGGTGCGCGTCGGGCCGGATCGATCGCGGCTTCGGCGGGGGCTGGGTGCGCTGCATCTCGAGCAGCTGCTCGCGATCGTTCGAGCGGAACGGCAGCTGCCCCGTGAGCATCTCGAACAGCAGGACGCCGAGCGCGTAGAGATCGGAGTGAGGCGTCGCCTCTTCGCCGCGGGCTTGCTCGGGCGCCATGTACTCGGGCGTGCCGAACACCGCGCCCTTCGGGGCGAGGCGCGGATCGCGCGCGATGGCGGCGAGCCCGAAATCGAGGATCTTGACGTAGTCTTTGCGGCCGCCGCGCGCGGTGAGGAGGATGTTGTCGCTCTTCAGGTCGCGGTGCACGACCCCGAGATCGTGCGCGCGGGCGAGCGCGGCGCACATCTGCTCGAGGATGTCGATGGCGCGAGCGATCGGCATCGGCCCGCGCGCGAGCTCTTGCGAGAGCGGCGTGCCGACCAGGTATTCCATCACCAGGTAGAGCTCGCCCTCCTCGGTCTCACCGATGTCGTGGATATCGATGATGTGGGCGTGGTCGACGCGGTTCGCGGCCCGCGCTTCGCGCAGCATCCATGCGCGCAAGTGGGTCTCGCCCCGAAGGTCGGGCCGGATGAGCTTGAGCGCCACTACACGGTCGATGAGCACGTGCCGAGCTCGGTAGACGACACCCATCCCCCCTTCGCCGAGTCGGGCTTCCAGCCTGTAACGACCCGCGACCACTTTGCCCAACATCGGATCGCTGCCCGACGAACGGCTCGCTGTCCTCAGTGCCACGAGAGACGCTCCTTATCCTGCGCCACCACCGCGCCCGAAGACGCGGCTTTCCGAGATTCGCCGCGAGAGTACCAAGCGCAAACGAACGAAGTCGACTGTTTCCCCGCCGCCCCCCGCCGGGGGCATGTCGGCGGGCGGCCTACACGGGTGGGGTCTACACGGATGGGGGCGCAGGTGCGCCCCGAGGAACGCTCGGCGGAGGGGCCGGTCGTGTCGCCGGGAGGCGGAGGACGAGCCGGGCCCCGCCCTCCGGGGGCCGCTCGAGGTGCAAGGTTCCGCCGTGCTTTCGGACGATGTCATTGCTGATGCTGAGGCCCAGACCGGTGCCCTGACCTGGCGGCTTCGTGGTGAAGAACGGATCAAAAATCCTCCGCTCAAGGGCCGGCGACACACCGGGACCGTTGTCGGTCACCGCGACCTCGGCCATCTCGCCGTTCTGGAACGTCTCGATGACGATCTTGCGTGGGCGCGGCGGCTCGGCCTGCGACTCGAGCGCCTGCACGGCGTTGACGACGAGATTGAGAAAGACCTGGTTGATCTC
>CALKVR010001159.1 GCA_938004815.1 uncultured Polyangiaceae bacterium
GACCGCGCCGTCCTCGATCGAGCCGGCGCTCATCGGGACGCTGCCGCAGGGGTGGTAGCCGGAGCCGGTGATCTGCGGCAAGAATCGCTCGATCCGATCGGGGCGGGAGAGGACGCTGCGCGAGGGAAACACCGGCGAGGCGATGTCGGCGATGGGGCGCTGTCGCCCGATCGCCCACAGCCTCTCGACCGCGTCGGCGAGGACGGCGCGATCGCGCGCGTCGACGAGAAAGCGAGCCTCGATGTGGGGCTTCGCCGACGGGTCGGCCGAGGTGAAATGAATCGTGCCGTGCCCCCTGGGCTTGCCCACGTTGCACATGAGGCTGACGACCGGCACCTCGAGCCCGAACAGCGCGAGAAACGAGCCCGGCTGAAGCTGGAGATCGAAGGGATGATCGCTGCCGATCGACGTACACCGCGCCATCGTTTGGATGAGCGGGTGTCGCACGTCGGCCACGCCCCGCTTCGGCAAGAAGATGATGGCCGTGCCGGGGTGGTCGAGGAGCCGCGCGCCCACCGTCGGCGAGTCGCACACGAGGTTGACGGCGAGGCGTGCGACGTCTCGCTCCGGGCCAATGCCCGATCGCAGGAGCAGCCCCGGCGTGCCGATGGCGCCGCACGCGACCACCGCGCGGTCGGCCCGCAAGAGCGAGACGACTCCGTCGAGGTCGACCTCCAGACCGCAGAACCGACGGTTGTCGAAGACGAGGCGCCGCGCGACGCGGCCGCTCAGGATCTTCAGGTTCTCGCGCCGCCGAACGTCGGCGGTGAGGTAAGCACGCGCGACGCCGACGCGCTCGCCGCCGACCTTGTTCATGGCGTGCGGGCCGACGCCGCATGGCAGCTCGGGGTCGTTGTGGTCGACGGTCTCGGGGTACCCCGCGGCCTGCGCGGCCGCGACGAACGCGGCTTGCCAAGGCACGAGCTCGCTCGGCGGGTGACGGCGGATCGGGACCGGACCGTCTTGGCCGTGCCACTCGTTGTCGAAGTCGAGATCGTGCTCGAGCCGTTTGAAGGCGGGCAGGCACCGCTCGAAGCTCCAATCGTCGAGGCCGAGCGCGGCCCACTCGTCGAAGTCGTAGGGGTGGCCGCGGAGCGCGATGCACGTGTTGACCGCGCTCGAGCCCCCCACGACGCGGCCGCGCGGGAACGACCAGATGCGCTGGGTCGCGCTCGGCTTGAACCGGTAGCCCCAGTCGTGGCTCTTCGCGTTCTTGCGCGCGTCGCGCAGATCGTCGGGCGACTCTGCGAGCGCCGGGTAGTCGGGCCCGGCCTCCACGAGCGTCACCTCGTCGCGCCCGCTCTCGCTGAGG
>CALKVR010001160.1 GCA_938004815.1 uncultured Polyangiaceae bacterium
AACGAGAAGACGATGTCGGTTGGGACGTTGCACTCCATCCCGAGGAGCTCACACATCCGTCATGCGCCCCGAACGTTGGCTCCGCCGCTGCGCGCCCGGATCGCCGTCGAGACCTCGTGGACGTGCTCGATCAGCGCCTTGACGTGGTCGGGCGGGGTCTGGGGGATGATGCCGTGCCCGAGGTTGAACACGTGCCCGGGCCGATCGCCCACCGCTTCGAGGATCTCGGTCGCGCGTTTCTTGGCGATCGGGATCGGCGCGCAGAGGAGGAGCGAGTCGAGGTTGCCCTGCACCGCGCGGTCGTCGCCCACGCGCCGCCAGCCCTCGAGGATCGGCGTGCGGTGATCGAGGCCGATGACCGTGCCGCCAGCGTCGCGCTGGAGCTCGAGCAGGTGGTGCGTGTTCGTGCCGAAGTGGATGACGGGCACGCCGGTCGACTCGATGTCCTTGAGGATCATCTGCACGTGCGGCATGACGTGCTCGCGGTAGTCGGCCTGCGTGAGCGCGCCGGCCCACGAATCGAAGAGCTGGATGGCCTGGGCGCCGGCCTCGACCTGGGCGCGCAGGTAGCGGCGCACGACCTCGGAGATCTTGCCCATGAGCGCGGCCCACGCGTCGGGCTCCGTCCACATGAGGTTCTTGGTCAGCCGGTAGTCCGAGCTCTTGCCGCCCTCGACCAGGTAGCTCGCCATCGTGAACGGGGCGCCCGCGAAGCCGATCAGGGGTGTCTTGCCATCGAGCTCTTTGCGGATGAGGCGCACCGACTCGAGCACGTAGCCCAGGCCCTCGTGGGGCTCGCACACGCGGAGCCGATCGATGTCCGCGCGCGTGCGGATCGGCGAGTGAACCACGGGCCCCTCGCCCTTGGCGAACTCGAAGGGCGCGCCCATCGGCTCGAGGGGCAACAGGATGTCGGCGAAGAGGATCGCCGCGTCCATGCCCATCGAGAGCGGCTGGAGCGTCACCTCGAGCGCGAGCTCGGGCGTCTTGCAGATCTCGAGGAGCGTGTGCTTCTCGCGGAGCGCGCGGTACTCGGGCATGTACCGTCCCGCCTGGCGCATGAGCCAGATGGGGGTGGTGGGCACGGGCTCGCGCCGGCAGGCGCGGAGGAAGAGGTCAGACATGCGGCGACGAACGTACCACGCGCCGCTGCGCGCCGGCCCGCGCTCAGCCGTCGTCCTCGGGGGGCGGCGTCGTCTTTCGCTTTCGACCCTCGGGGATCTCGTCGAGGAGGGGGTAGCACCGCGTCACGCTGGACCGACGCGTGACGCGCTTGACGACCTCTTTTCCGAAGCCGGGCAAGAAGCGGAGCGAGCCGCCCAGCGTGGGGGGAAAGAACCGAAGACCGAGGAGGTCGACATGGTGAGTCGCCCATCGATCCTTGAACTCGGTCACGTACGACCCCGAGTTGATGTCTGTGAGGCCGCACGCGGCCGCGTCGTCGTACATGGCGCGGTAGATCTGCCAGCCGATCATGAGCTCGCCGAGCGCGCTGTCGAACTCGCTCTTGAGCGCTTCGAGCACGCCGTGCCCCGCGAGGCAGAGCACGTAGCCGACGCACCGACCGCCCTTTTTGCACACGTAGAGGCGCAGCGCGCCCGCCGCCGCGAAGCGATCGAGCATCTCGCGATAGAACGAGTCTTCGCCGGCGAACGTCCCCGTGTGCTCCTTGCCCTGCCAGCTCGCAGCCGAGACGCGCGCGAGCTCCGGCAGGATCGCGGCCACCGATTCTGCGGTCGTCAGCACCTCGACGGACAGATCGTGGGTGCGTCGAGCCTTGTCGGCGCGCTTGACCTGCTTTCGAAAGTTCTTGCTACGCGCTTTGGCGAACGCGTCGAACGCCCCCTCGACGCGCGTATGGCGGGCCTGCCAATACGACGACTCTTGAACGAAGAAATGCCGATCGCGCAGGAGCACCTGCAGCGCGCGTGCGTTCTCGCAAGCTTCGGGCATCTTGGGGATGCCGACCGACGCGACGCCGCTATGCGGCCGCTGGACGCGGTCGAGGAACGCCTCGAGCACCGGCCGGCGGTGCTCGGGGTTACTCAAGAAGTCGGCCTCGGGCGTGTGATCGTTGCCGAGGTAGGCGAGCGCGTCGGTGCCCGAGAACGGCAACACCGCCACCAGCTCCGCGCCCGCCCAGGCAACGAACACGCGCAGGTTCGCGCCGCCGGCGAACGAGCGCACGAACGGCAGCATCCACTCGGGGCGAACGAACGCGACCGGGTAGTCGACCGCCGCCACGAGCCGGCTCCACGGCCCAGCGAGCGCCTCGAGCCCCGCTAAGCCATCGACCTCGTCGACGATCACCCCGCGAGCGGCGGGTGGAGGCTCTTTGCCGAGGTAGGATTGCGGCGCGATCACGACGCGTCTCCCAGGAGCGACGCCCGGCGCAAGACGCGCAGGCCGAGGTGGAGCGGGTGCTTGATGGCGTCGATCGCCGCGCTGCGACCGCAGGCACGGACGGGCACACCGAGCTTGCGCAGCGCGCGGTTCACCTGGTGCACGCGCAAGCGGACCATGGCGCTGCGCGGAACGAACCCGACACTGAGCGAGACGCAAGGCTCGTCGCCGTTCTCGACCCGGTGGGGCGCGAAGAGTGGGATGAACACGCCCGTACCGGGGACGAGATCGACGGGCGCCTCGGCGCGCGCGGCGTACTCGGGCTTGTAGGGGCACGCGCCGTGATCGCCCGTCTCGGCAAGCGCCTCTTTTGCCTCTTCGTCGAGGACGTCGGGCGACCACGTGAAGACCCGCTTGGTGCCCCGGACCTGCATCAAGAAGTTGAGGTCGGGGTCGGCGTGGAAATGGCAGCTCGCGCGACCGGAGGAGACGATGAGGTAGGCGCCCGCCCCGTACACCTCGGGCGACAGGCCAGGGATGCTCGACGCTATCGACCCGAGGACGCTCGAGACCAGGTCGTGGAAGCCGCGGTCGAAGCGGTGCACCTTCTGGACGTTCATCCAGAGGCGGCCGGTCTCCATTGCGCGGAGCGCATCGGTTGCGCTCATCGCGACGCGGCGGCGGCGCCCGAAGGCGGACGCGTCGCCCGGCTCCGGATCATCGACGGCGCGAACGTCGACGCAGTCGTCAGGCACCTTGGCGAGGGCCTCGCGGATGCGGTCGGGCGTGAGGAGGGGATGGTCGCGGAGGGCGTGCTCGACGAG
>CALKVR010001161.1 GCA_938004815.1 uncultured Polyangiaceae bacterium
ACGTCGACGAGAAGGACATCAAGCCGGAGTCGACCTTCATCGACGATCTCGGCGCTGATTCGCTCGGGCTCGTCGAGCTCGTGCTGGCCTTCGAAGAGGCGTTCGAGATCGATATCCCCGACGAGGACACGGAGAAGATCCGCACCGTCCAGGACGCCATCAACTACATCGAGCAGCACGCGAAGAAGTAGCGAGCGGCCACCCGCCCTTCTCTCGGGCGGGCCCGTTCGGGCGAGCGCGACCATGGAACGTGTCGTCATCACCGGGGTGGGCCTCGTCACGCCATGCGGCGTGGGCACGTCGCGCACCTGGGCGAACGTGATCGAGGGCCGGAGCGGGATTCGGACAATCACCCTGTTCGACCCGACCGGCTACTCGACCACGATCGCGGGTGAGGTCCCCGAGTTCTCGGCCGAGGCGTTCATCCCTCGCAAGAAGCTCAAAGAGATGGGGCGGTTTTCGCACCTCGCGGTGGCCGCTTCCAAGCTCGCGTGGGCCGACGCCGGCTTCACCGACGAGGCGGGGCCCTCCGACGAGCTGAGAGAGAAGTGCGGGACGTTCCTCGGGGTCGGCCTCGGCGGGCTCGAGGGCCTCTACCAGCAGTCGATCACGCTGCGCGACAAGGGGCCGAGCAAAGTCAGCCCGTACTTCATCCCGCAAGTCATCGGCAACCTGGCCGGCGGCCAAGTGGCGATGGCGCTCGGGCTCAGGGGCCCGAGCTACGCCAACACGAGCGCGTGCGCGTCGAGCGCCCACGCGGTGGGCGAGGCGTACGAGTGGATTCGTCGGGGTCGCGCGCCCATGATGCTCGCGGGCGGGGCCGAGGCGACCATCACCGGGCTCGGCATCGCCGGGTTCTCGGCGATGTTCGCGCTCTCGCGTCGCAACGCCGAGCCCGAGCGCGCCAGCCGCCCCTGGGACAAGGGGCGAGACGGCTTCGTCTGCGCCGAGGGCGCGGGCGTCCTCGTCCTCGAGGCGCTCTCGGTGGCCAAGCAGCGCGGCGCCAAGATCTACGCCGAGGTCACGGGCTACGGCGCGTCTTGCGACGCCTACCACCTGACCAAGCCGGCCCCCGAGGGTGAGGGCGCACAGCGCGCGATGCGCGACGCGCTCGCAGACGCGCGGCTCTCGCCGACCGACATCGACTACGTGAACGCTCATGGCACGTCGACGCCGGCGGGCGATATCGAAGAGGCGCGCGCGATCGCGAGGGTCTTCGGCTCGCACGCCGAGCCTGGCGGCGACCGGCTCTGGGTCAGCTCGACCAAGAGCGCGATGGGCCACCTGCTGGGCGGCGCGGGCGGGGTCGAGGCCGGCCTCTCGGCGCTCGCGATTCACCACGGCGTCGTCCCGCCCACGCTCAACCTCGACGACCCGGACCCCGACGCGCCGCTCGATTTGGTGCCCAAGGCGGCGCGGAGCCGCGCGGTGCGCCACGCGATGAGCAACTCGTTCGGCTTCGGCGGCACCAACGCCACGCTGATCCTCTCGCGCTTCGCGTGACCGTATGAAGTGTCCGTTCTGCGGCCATCTCGAGGATCGTGTGATCGACTCGCGCACTTCGAACGTGGGCGACGTCACGCGCCGGCGCCGCGAGTGCGAGGGGTGCGAGCGGCGCTTCACCACGTACGAGCGCGTCGAGTACGCGCTGCCCACGGTCGTGAAAAAAGACGGCCGCCGTGAGGCGTTCGATCGCGGCAAGATCGTGGCGAGCCTCCAGCTCGCGCTCACCAAGCGCCCCGTCGGCGCCGACAAGATCGAGGCGATCGCCGACAGCGTCGAGCGCGAGCTGGTCGACACCGACGCGCGAGAGATCACGAGCGCATCGCTCGGCGATCGGGTGATGGCGCGGCTCCTCGAGGTAGACCAGATCGCCTACGTGCGCTTCGCGAGCGTGTACCGCTCGTTCCGCGACATCACCGAGTTCGCCAAGCTCGCCGAGCGCATCGAAGAGCCAGGGGGGAGGCCGGGCGCAAGTGAGTGACGTCGCCGCCACCGACGAGCGCCACATGCAGGCGGCGCTCGAGGCCGCCGCGCGCGCGCT
Source organism: uncultured Polyangiaceae bacterium (assembly GCA_938004815.1). GTDB lineage: Bacteria > Myxococcota_A > Polyangia > Polyangiales > Polyangiaceae > Xiheicaenibacterium. The sequence continues at coordinate 2,045 of CALKVR010001161.1, forward strand.
GCCGTCGCCGAACCCGCCGGTGGGCGCGGTCGTCGTGAGCGAGGGCGGCGCCGTGATCTCCAGCGGCCACCACGAGCGGGCGGGCGAGCCTCACGCCGAGCAGGTCGCGCTCGCCCTCGCGGGGCCGGCCGCCAAGGGCAGCACCCTCTACGTCACGCTCGAGCCGTGCAACCACGAGGGCCGCACGCCGCCCTGCGTAGACGGCATCCTCAGGGCGGGCGTCGCTCGCGTCGTCATCGGCTGCCCCGACCCGAACCCGCACGTCGAGGGCGGGGGCGCCGAGCGCTTGCGCGAGGCGGGGGTGGCGGTCGACGTCGGCGTCCTGGGCCCGCAGTGCACCGCGCTCATCGAGCCCTGGTCGACGTTCATCACGACCGGCATGCCGCACGTCTCGCTCAAGCTCGCGCTCTCGCTCGATGGCCGCATTGCCACCCGCACCGGCGCATCGCGCTGGGTGACCGGCCCCGAGGCGCGCGCCAAGGTGCAGGAGCTTCGCGCCGTCAGCGACGCGATCGCGGTCGGGATCGGCACCGCCATCGCCGACGATCCGCGCCTGACCGTGCGCGACCCCGACTTTGCCGAGCGGCACCCGCGGCGCGTCGTCTTCGACTCGGCGCTGCGCCTCCCGCCCGAGTGCCGGTTGGCCCAGACGACCGAGCAGGCGCCCGTCATCGTGATCACCACGCCCGAGGCCGCGGCCGAGCGGGCCGACGCCCTGACCGCGCTCGGGGTCGAGGTGGCGCGCGTGGCCGCGACCGCCGAGGGGCGCGTCGACCTCGAGTCGGCGCTCCGCTACCTGGCCCAGGCGGGCGTGGTCTCGCTCCTCATCGAGGGCGGCGCCGAGCTGGCCGGCAGCGCCCTCGCGTCACGGTTCGTCCACCGCCTGCACGCGTTCGTGGCGCCCATCCTGCTCGGGCCTCGCGGGCGCCCGGGTGCCGTCGACTGGGCGGGGCCCGACACCCCCGAGCAAGCGCCGCGCATCGTCGACCCGACGTGGGAGCTCGTCGGCAACGACGCCTACGTGCGCGGTGCGCTCGAGTTCCCCGAGCGTCAGGGCTGAGACCACGCTCGCTCGGCGCGCGCTCTCAGGCCCGGGCGCGCTCTTTTTGCATCTTGCGGTTGACGATCCGCTTCTTCAAGAGGCCGAGGTGATCGACCATGAGGACGCCCTCGAGGTGGTCGTTCTCGTGCTGGATGGCGACGGCGAGGAGGCCATCGGCCTCGAGCTCGAACGGCTTGCCCTCTTTGTCGAGG
>CALKVR010001162.1 GCA_938004815.1 uncultured Polyangiaceae bacterium
CGTAGGTGTCGACGATGATCTTGCGGCCGGTGAGGCCGGCGTCGCCGTGCGGGCCGCCGACGACGAAGCGACCGGTCGGGTTCACGTAGATCTTGGTGTTCTTGTCGATGAGCTTCTGCGGGATGACCTTCTCGATGACGAGCGAGCGCATCGCGTCGACGATCTCTTTGTGCTTCACGCTCTCGGAGTGCTGCGTCGAGAGCACGATGGCGTTGGCGCGCGCGACCTTACCGGCCTCGTCGTACTCGACCGTGACCTGCGTCTTGCCGTCGGGGCGAAGCCAGTTGACCTTCTTGGTCTTGCGGACCTCGGCGAGCTTGCGCGCGAGCTGGTGCGCGTAGCTGATCGGGGCCGGCATGAGCTCGGACGTCTCGTCGCAGGCGTAGCCGAACATGAGGCCCTGGTCGCCGGCGCCCTGCTCTTTGTGCAGGCCCTGACCCTCGGTCACGCCCTGCGAGATGTCGGGCGACTGCTGCTCGACCGCGGTGAGGACGGCGCACGTGTTGCCGTCGAAGCCCATCGCCGAGTCGGTGTAGCCGATGTCCTTGATCGTCTCGCGGATGATCGAGGGGTAGTCGATGCGAGCGGTGGTCGTGATCTCGCCGGCGACGATCGCGTAGCCGGTCTTGACCATCGTCTCGCAGGCGACGCGCGCGCGGCCGTCTTGGGTCAAGATGGCGTCGAGGATGGCGTCGGAGATCTTGTCGCAGACCTTGTCCGGGTGACCCTCGGTCACCGACTCGGAGGTAAAGAGGTAACGTCGCATGGAGCTCGCTTTTCCTTCGGAAACAGTGAAGAGGGTTTCACTAGCGTCGCGTGCGCGGTCCGTCAAAGCCAAAACCCCCCTCCACGTGTGTAGAGGGGGGCCTGGGGGAGGAAATCTCGACGATGTCCTCAGACGCTGGCTAGCGCAGCAGAGTCGTCACTCCGACTTCTCGACGCCGCCGGCCTCTTCGATCTTGGTCACGAGCTTGCCGTCGAAGGTGCCCTGACGGAGGCGCTTGCGGACCTCTTTGAAGGTCTTGTTGAACGCCGCTTCGTCGACGCTGAACTTGGTCATCTTCTTGGTCATGCGCTCCCAAGCGGCCGAGTCCTCGTCCTTGATCTTGCCGCTGAGCGCCTTGGCCGCGACCGCGCCGGTGTCGAGGATGATCGTGCGGAGGTCGCCCGGGAGCGACGACATGCGCTTGCTCTGCACGACGAGCGCGCCGACGGCGCAGCCGGTGACCTGCTCGCCCGCCTGGTTCAGCTGCGGAGCCCACTGGAGCTGCTCGACCGCGAGGGCCGGTGCGTTGATCGTGTCGACGCCGCCCGTCTTGAGCTGCGGCAGGACCTCGGGCACGTTGAGCGGGACGGGGGTCGCGCCCACGACCTGGTAGAACACGGGGCTGATGATGTCGTCGCGCCACATGTACGGCTTGCGCGACTTGAGGTCGCCCGGCGACTTGACCGAGCCATTGCCCTTCAAGAAGAGGTGCGCGCGGCCGACGTTGCCCCAGCCGAGGAGCTCGAAGCCGTTGTCCTTCACGCCCTTCTCGAACTCGCCCTTGAGCGACGACTGCGCCTTCTCGAGCTTGTCCCAGGTGGTGAGGGCGCCGGGGAGCTGGAGCGCGAGGATGGGCTTGTAGATCTTGCTGAGGCCGACGGCGGTGATCGCCGCGCCGTCGAGCTGCCCCGACTTCATCTTGGCGACCATGGCGCCCTCGTCGCCCTGCTGGCCGTTGTAGAAGAACTGGATCTCGGCCTTGCCGTCGCTCTTCTTTTTCACGGCCGTCTCCCAAACCTGGAAGACCTGGCCCCAGACGCTCTGCTTGGGCGCGAGCGTACCGATCTTGACGACCTCGGCCGCGGAAGCCGTGGTCGGCACCATGCCCGCCGCGAACGCGAGCGCACCGAGAGCGGCCACCAAAGTTTTGCGAGAAAGCATGCGAAAACCCTCCGGTTCCGGGGTCGAGACAACCGACTCCAGCCTCAAGCCGGGCGGTATACCCGAGGCTGAAGCCAGCGTGAAGGTGGACGAGCGTGGCCGTGCGGGATTCAAGCGGCGCTACCAGCGCCGGCAGTTTCGGACGACCAGCTCGCTGACGACGCCGCGGGTGGCGCCCACGGCGCTGATGTTCCTGCGGACCTCGATCTCCTCGAAATCAAAGCCTTTGTAGAGCTTCCGGATGAGCGGCGTGTCGCTGTTCGAGAGCACGAGCCGGCAGCCGCGCTTGTCGAGCCTGCGGAAAGCCTCGGCGAGGCGCTCCTGGTCGCCGGGACCGAAGGCGCCGTCGGAGTACGACGCGAAGTTCGCGGTCCGGCTGATCGGATCGTAGGGCGGATCGAAATAGATGACGTCGCCCTTCTCGGCTTCGTCGTCGAGGTGGTCGAACGTCTGCCGCGCTATGCCCGCCCTCTGGAGCGCGCGCGAGCACGCGGCCAGCCGCTCCGGGTGCACGATGCGCGGCTTGGCGAAGCGGCCGACCGGGACGTTGAAGAGGCCCGAGCGGTTCGTGCGAAAGAGGCCGTTGTAGCAGGTCTTGTTCAGGTAGATGAGCCACGCGGCGCGATCGACGGCGCCCCCCGTCTTGCCGTTGAACAGCGTGCGGACGCGGTAAAACTGCTCGTCGTCGTGGGTCGCGTGCAGCCGCTCGAGGGCCGCGACGAGGGGCACGAGCCGATCGCGCACGACCTCGTAGGTGAGCACGAGATCGGCGAGCGCGTCCGAGAGCGCGGCGCGCTTGGGCGGCCGATGCGTCGAGAGATAGAAGAACAGCGCGCCGCCGCCGAGGAACGGCTCGCGGTAGGTTCGCTTCTCGAGATCGGGCGGCAAGAGCTCGGAGAGCCGCGGCGCGAGCTGCCACTTGCCGCCGGCCCACTTGAGAAACGGGCGCGGATCGCCCAGGTCGTCATCGGCCGCCGCGGGCACCGGGGCGCGAGGGCTGAGCCTCTTCGTGCTCGTTAGCGGGGGCATTTTGCGGGCGGACGAGACAAAAGCACGTACACCCGCGCCCCCGACAGCGCAAGAATGGCGACCGTGACGACGATCGGCCGCATGCTCTTGCTGCTCTCGCTCGCGGGCTGCGCATCGAGCCCGAGCGTGGGCTCGATCGGCGTCGTGCTCGGTCGCGACACGACGACGCAGGCCGTCTTCGTGCGCGAGGTTCCGGACGCCAAGGGCGACGCCGATCCCGTTCTCCTCCCCGGCGACGAGCTGATGATGGTCGACGGGTACTACGTCAGGCAGCTCTCGGCCGACGAGCTGCGGCGG
>CALKVR010001163.1 GCA_938004815.1 uncultured Polyangiaceae bacterium
TCCCTCAGGATGGCCAGCGCCTCGTCGGTGCCCTCGCCGCGAGCGAGCGACGCGCGCGCGTCCGTGGCCGAGGCGCACCGAGGGTGCCCGTCGACCGCGCACGCGTACGCCGAAGCCTGCTCGAAAGGCACGACCAGCGCCGCCGCCGACTCGGCTGCGGACAGATCCCAGATGTCGAGCATGGGTGCGCCCAGGCTCGACGATGGCGCGGCGACGCCCATCGCGACGGCGGCGGTGGGGGCGAAGTCGCGGAGCGGTCGGGGCTCGAGCTCGGCGCCGGCGCGGACGCGCGCCCCCCACGCGAGCAAGAATGCCCGCTCGAGGCCGGCCTCGTCGCCGCCGTGGCCCCCCTCTTCGCGCATTCCGTGGTCCGACACGACGAGCAGCAAGTCGAGCGACGGATCGAGCATGGCGGCCGTCGCGGCGACGGTCTCGCCGGCGTGGCGAGTCGCCTCTCGGTACGCATCGCAGCTCGACCCACAGCGGTGGCCCGCGTCGTCGATCTCGCCGAGGTGGACCCACCACGTCTCGATGGCGTGTCGACCGTCCGAGGTCGGGGCAGGGAGGGCGCGCGCGATCGCGCGGTCGGCGACGAACGCCCATCGACCGCGGACGACGTCCGCGCCCTCCGGAGGTCGGACGAGCCTCTCGAACGGTGGGTAGCCCCGGCTGCGGACGCGCACGAACACGCCCGACGACCACGCCGATGCGAGCACCGAGTCGAGCCCCGGCGCGCCAGTCTCGTCGCCGTTGAGGCGCACACCCGAGTCGCGAGGCGACAAGCCGAGGACCATCGACGCGATCGCGGGGCTCGTGAACGTCGGGAACGCCGCGTCCATTTGGCGGAACGCGCCCGCGCGGCGCAGCGGCGCGAGCTCTTCGGACGCCGAGGCTGCTTCGTAGCCGAGACCGTCGAGCACCATCACGACGACGCGGCGGCCGAGGGCAGGGGGCGGCGGGGTCGCCGCGCGCGCGTGCGCGACCCCCGCGACGGGCGTCGCGGCGCTGTTCCAGGACGGGACCACGACGAACCGGACCCACCCGAGGGCCCCGGCGGCCAAAGCGAGCGCGGCTGCGGCGAACGTCACCGCGCCAGCCCGAGCGGCGGGGTCCGGCTCCTGTTCGTGAGAGCCCGCCACCGGCGGCTATTCGGCGGCGGGCATCGGTGCGCCACACTCGGTGCAGAACGCCGTCCCCACCTCGATCGCGGCGCCGCACTTCTCGCAGTCGATCGCGGGCACGCCGGGGATCTCGCCGAGCGCGAGGAGCTCCTCGGTGTTCATTCGCTCGATGGGCTCGGTCTCGAGCTCGGGGCCACCGGGCTCGACCCCGTCGACCCCGTCGTCGTCGCCGTCGGCGCCGGACGGGCCCGGGACGGCCGCGCCGTCGGAGAGCTCGTCGATTCGAATCAGGATGGCGGTGATGTTGTCGGTCCCGCCGGCGTCGTTGGCCAGGGTGACGAGGGTCTCGCACGCTTCGCGCAGGTCGGAGCCCTGGATCGCGTAGAGGGCGGCGAGGACGTTCTCGATGTCATCTTCTTCGACCATGCCGCTGAGGCCGTCGCTGCAGAGCAGATAGATATCGCCGACCTGGACCTCGTCGGAGCGGATGTCGACCTTGACGTCCTCGCGCATGCCGAGCGCCCGCGTGATGATGTTCTTGGGCAGGCGGGCGAGCTCTTCTTGCGTCAAGTCGGGCTTGAGAGCGAGCGCGTCGTTGATGAGCGAGTGGTCGTGGGTGAGCTGGCTGAGCTCGCCGTTGCGGTAGCGGTAGCAGCGGCTGTCGCCGACGTGGCCGACGTGCATGACGCCCGCGCCGCGCGCGAGGTAGCAGGCGACGACGGTCGAGCCCATGCCGTGATGCTGGCGATAGGTGCTCGAAATCTCGAAGACGTCGCGGTTCGCCTTGCGGATCGCGGCCGCCAGGTGCTGGCCCTCTTGCGCGAGCTCGTCGTAACCGTCCAGGAACTGCTTCTCGGGGACGGCGCCGGCCGACAGGGCCTCGTAGAAATTGCGGAGCGAGGCGGTGGCCAAGCGGCTGGCGATGTCGCCCGCGTTGTGCCCGCCCATGCCATCGGCGACCACGAACAGGTCGAGCTCGGGCCGGAGCAGGACGTGGTCCTCGTTGTGCTTGCGCTGGCGCCCGATGTCCGTGACGCCCACCGCCTCGAAGCGCAAGTCGCCGCTTCGCCCGGGTGGCGACGCGGCGGCGGGCTTCGCTGCCGACTGCTGTCGTTCGGCGGTCGCCATGCGATGCGGATTATAACGGAGGCAGGTCGGGCAAGGAGACGTTTGCTGCGGCCTTGGGGGCCGGCGCCGGTGGCGCGGCCCACCGCATCGGATCGATCTCCAGCCGTACGCCCAGGTGGAAAACGGCGTACGCTCGGGCCGCCCGCGGGTCGGGGGAGTCGACCATCGTGCCGACGTCGGCGGCCAGATAGGGCCCGAAACCGAACCCCGAAACCGGGAAGTAGGTGGCACCCAGCGAGAGCTGGAAGAAGTCGACGCCGTGGTACCGGCCGGGCACCGGGGTGCTCGGGCTGGTGTCGGGCACGGTGATCGACAGGGTGCGGTAGCCCGCGCCCAGGCGCACCCACGGATCGAGCGACACGCCCTGGGCCAGGTGGTAGCTGAACCCGAGGCTCGCGGCGACGGTGTCGCTGGAGCAGTCGGCGCAGTCGCCCGGCGGGGCGAACAGACCATAGAGGCCGGTCACGTCGATCTCGGCGTGGCGCGACAGGCCGACGCCGACCGTTCCGCCGACGCCGAGGCCGTAGCTCGCCACCGACCGGATGGCCGCGTCGTGGCGAACGAAGCCGGCGGGCAAGAGGAGCCCCGACGCTGCGCGGATCAACACGTGGCCCGAACGCTCGTCGGGTGCGGCGCGGCGCGGTGTGCCGTCGCGCTCGACGTCGTCGATCGACGGAATCGGCGGCAGCTGGGAGCTATCCTGGGCGGCGGCTCGGCCGTGCCACGAGAGGGCGACGGCCACGCACGCCAGGCCGACGACGGACGCGCGCACGGAACCGGGACCCACACCGAACGTTTCGCCCGACTCGCCCGATGAAGCAACGAGAATCCGACGTCTTCTCGCGAGAGGAGCCTGCCGGCACCATCCGAAGGGCAGAAAAGAGACGGCGACCACGCAACTGGCGGCTCCTCGTGTCGACCCTTCGATCGAGATGACCCAACCCGCCGACCCGACCGACGAGCTGCCCGTCACCCCCGCTCCCCTCGAGCTCATCCTGCTCCGCCTCACATCGGCCCGCGACCGCAAGGGGATCACCGTGCCCCTCCTCCCCGGCTCGGTCGTGAACGTCGGCAGCGGCCGGGCCGCCGATCTGCGGCTCTGCGAGCCGACGCTCTCCGGCCTGCACTGCCGGGTGAGCCACCGCGAGCGCTTCGTCGAGGTCGAGGACCTCGGCTCGACCAAC
>CALKVR010001164.1 GCA_938004815.1 uncultured Polyangiaceae bacterium
GTCACACAGACCGCGAGCTGGTGCTTCGTCTTCTTCTTCGCTTCGGCGGCCGCGAGCTCGGCGTACCTGACCGTGAGCGAGCTGTTCCCGGTCGAAATCCGCGGCATCGCGATCGCGTTCTTCTACGCGATCGGCACCGCTGGAGGCGCGTTCGCGCCCGCGCTCTTTGCCTGGATGATCGAGGGAGGAAAGCCGTCGAGCCTCTTCGCGGGCTACGCGTTCGCGTCGGTGTTGATGATCGGCGCGGCGTTCGTCGCGCGGCGGCTGTGCGTGAACGCCGAGCGCCGATCGCTCGAAGAGCTCACCCGCGAAGAAGGCTGAGCCCTCGGTTGCGCGGCGCCGAGGATCACTGCACCCTTGCCCGATGCGACGCCTCTCGCTCGTGGGCTTCCTCGCTGCCACCGGGTGCGCCGGCGCCCCCGCGCCCTCCCCTACCCCGGTCGCGACCGTCACCGTCGACGACACGCCGCTGCCGCCGATCGAGATCGTCGACGCGCCGCCCCCCACGATCGCCGAGCCTCCTCCCGCCGAGACGAATCCCCTGCTCGAACAGCTGACGGCCGACTCGGAGAACCTGCCGGAGCTCGGGGCGAGCATCGCCAAGCACCAGCCGCTGGCGGTGAAGCTCGACGCGGCCGACCGGCTCCTCGCGGTGGCACGCACCGTCGACTCCGAGGCGTGGGGAGCGGGCAAAGACCCGGGCCTCCGTGACGCGCGCGCGATCGACACGTACGACGCGATGGCAGAGATCGGGGGCGAGAAGCTGGCCGACTTTCTCCTCGACCAAGCCGAGACCACGGCGCTCTCGCCCGCGCGGCGGCGGGCGGCCGCGACCGACGCCGAGAGCGCCTTTCCTGGCGACGCCAGCCGCTCGAAGCGACGCGCGAAGGTCGCGGGCGAGCTCGCGCAGCTCGCCGCGAGAGAGAGCCTCGCTCCCGCCAACGCAGAGGCCGCGGCGGTGACGAAGCGCCTGCGGCCAGGCTTTCGCCGATGCTACGAGCGGGCGCTCGAGGCCGAGCCCACCCTGGAGGTGAGCTTCCGCCTCAACTTGACGGTCGACGCGCGAGGCGGCGTCTCGCTCTCCAAGGCCGACGCGACCCCGGCGAAAGATCTCGCGCGCTGCATCGAGGGCGTCGGCAAGTCGGCGCTGTTCGCGCCGATCGCAAAGAACAGTACCGTCATTGTCGTGCCGATCGCGTTCAACCCGAGCCGCGTTCGCTCACTCTGACGCGCCGCTGTAAACCGGCCGATGACACTGTAAACCCAGCCTTTACGCGGCCACGATCGTGGCATGACCGCGCAGTTTGTGTGATCGACGTCGGCGGGTGTGGGTATCCACGAGCACGTCGAACGCGCGTCGCGCTGGGGAGCGCGAGCGTCGCGGCGCTTTCCATCCGGAGGTCTCCATGCGAGCTCGTACTGCCTTGCTTCATCATCAAGCGCCGTTGTTTCCCGTGTTCTTGGTCGGCGCGCTCGCGGCGTGCGAGGACGCCGGGCCCGCCGACGACGAGCTGATCGGTGAGGCCGAGGACGCGGCGGTTTGCCCGGACGTGAGCGGCACCGTCGTCGAGCGGTCGCTCGCCGTGACCGATCCGGCCGTGCTCGCGAGGTTCTCGTTCTCGCGCGTCATGAACCGCATCCGCAACACGGCCAACGCCGGCGCCAGCCCCACCACCGCCAACCTGTTCAAGGCGTGGATGGGGACGTTCGGGGACACCGCAGCCACCGGGAACTGCGCCGACCCCAAGATCGACCCCAACGGCTACGGCCTGGTGTGCCCGCGCGTGCCAGAAGCCAAGCTGGCCGGCATCAACCCGTTCGCCGCGAACGCGACGGTGACGTTCCAACCCGTCGCGGTGATGAACCGCTTCGATCTCACCCCGACCTCGGGCGCAAACTGCGGCGAGCATCGCATCGTCTACGCCATGCAGTCGACGAGCCCTGACATCGGCGGCCGCGCGTTCATCATCTTCGAGGCCGCGCTCCCCAACCCCTCGCCCCAGCTCGGGGTCGACGCCTGCCTGCCCGTTGCGCAGTTCTGGCAGGGCCTCAGCGACGACCCCAGCGCGACGAGCCGCGCTGCCAAGCTCGAGAAGTTCTACTTCACGGGCGGCGCCGTCCCGGGCTTCCCGGCCGTCGTCAACGCGGCTCACTACGGCCTCCTGGACGCGGGCGGGGGCCCGCGCAAGGCAGGCCAGATCCGCACGAACTTCTTCGTCGACAACTTCGAGTGGCATCTCCGCGAGTTCAAGACGCGGCGCACCTGCGCCGACGCGACGAACCCGGCGACGTGCGCGCTCTCGTTCGATCACGTGACGGTCAAGGTGAACCCCGCCGAGGAGCTCTTCGCCGGGACGCACCCCAAGAGCGGCGCGTTCGTCACCAACTTCGTCAACCAGGTCCCGACGCTGGCGCGGGCCAACCTGAACCGCATCGCGATGAAACCGCAAGATCAGTTCAACGAGTTCGAGAGCAGCGCGCAAGCCGGCGACGTCATCTACAAGAACTTCGACAACGCCGGGATCCGGAGCGCCATCCAGGCCAAGCTGACCGAGATCGGCTCGACGCTGTCGGTGAACAACATCCTCGACCGCGCCACCACCCAGACCTGCGGCGGGTGCCACCAGCTCTCGAACGGGGCACCGCTCGGCGGCGGGCTATCCTGGCCGTCCTCCGGCTTCTTCGTTCACGTCGACGAGAGCGGCTTCCTCTCTCCGGCCCTGACCGGCACTTTCCTCCCACACCGCCGCTCGGTGCTCGAGAAGTTCATCAACGACCGCTGCGATGGCAGCGCCGCCACCGAGCCCGCGCCGGGCCAGACGATCGGCGGCAGCGCCGAGGGCGCCGCGAACTGAGGCGCGCGCGCCGCCTCGCGCGGCCCCGTCATCGCGCTAAGCTGTCAGCGAGTGAGCGCCCCCGTCGAGACCCTCTATCGCAGGCCCCTGCCCGAGGGTCTGGTGCCGTTCGCGTCACCCGCGGGGCGAGCGCTGTTCGCAGAGGCCCTCGCGAGCGGCGGTCTCGATGGATACTTCGCCCTCGCCGAGCAGTTCCACACCCAGGCCGATCCGGCGTTCTGCGGCCTGGGTACGCTCGTCGTGGCGCTCAACGCGCTGGCGATCGACCCCGGCCGGATGTGGAAGGGGCCGTGGCGGTGGTACACCGAAGAGCTGCTCGACTGCTGCGTGCCGCTCGATACCGTCCGCGCGAGAGGGTTGACGCTCGACGAGCTCGGCTGCCTCGCGCGCTGCAACGGCGCCGTCGCCACCGTCCACCGTGCCGTCGACGCCGACGAGAGCGCCCTGGGCTCGGCCATCGCCGCGGCAGCCGGCGGCGATGGCTCGGTCGTCGTCGCGAGCTACGATCGACGAGCCCTCGGCCAGACGGGGGGCGGGCACTTCTCGCCGATCGGCGGCTGGCACGCGGGGCGAGCGTCGGCCCTCGTCCTCGACGTTGCTCGGTTCAAGTACCCTCCACACTGGGTCGCGGTCTCGCGCCTCCACGAGGCGATGCGCTCGGTCGATCCCGAGACGGGGCGGAGCCGTGGCTGGGCCGTGCTGCGTCGAGGTCGATCGATCGCCGCGCTCTGGACGTTGCGCCGCACAGGGCTCGACGCGCGCGAGCTCCTCGCTCGGCTCGAGGCGGCGTTCGCGGCGCCGCTCCCGATCGTGGCGATCTCCGAGGTGATCGTGAGCACCGGCATGGCCCTCGAGGCGCGCGACGCGGCGACCCCCGAGCACGCCGAGCTGGCCACGCGGCTTCGTGCCGAGCTCCGAAGCACACCGGCGTACGCCGCATTCGCGGCAGCCTCGTCGAGCGACGCCGAGCTCGGTGCGCTGGTCCTCTTGGTCGGCGCTTCTCGGTTGCGCGAGAGCTTCACGCCCGATCTACGCGCGATCACGGACCCCGGCGGGCTGCCGGCATCCCTCGCGGCCGAGGTCTCCCACCTCGCGCAGCAGCTCGACGCGCTCGCGGTGCTGCCGGGCCGCGCGTGCGCGGCGTGCCCCTGATCAACCCGGCAGGGTCGCCGCGACGGCGTACACGTTCGCGACCGTGGTCAGCGTTCTCTCGTCGGCACCGCCGACAGCGAAGACCGGCGTGAGGATGCGCCGGTACTCCGGGCCCTCGAACGCGTCGAGCTCCGACCACGCGCGCGGCAGCGCATCGGAGACGAGCACGTGCGCCGCGATCAGCGGACCACCCGCGCGCGGTCGGAACGCCGGGTAGCCCGGGGTCTTGCCCCACCCGTCGTCCGACAGGTCGCCGACGATGAACCCTGAGGTCCACGCTCCGCCGAGCGGTGCAACCACGTGATGGTTGGGTCGCCCGGGCGCGAGCGTGCCATAGACGGCCAAGGTGCGGCTCGCGACGAACAGCGCCTCGAGCCGCACCTTGGCCGTCTATGGC
>CALKVR010001165.1 GCA_938004815.1 uncultured Polyangiaceae bacterium
CCTGTGGGAACAGCTGCTGCGTTCTGGCCATGCGGACGCCGCCGCCCAGGTTCTGCCCCATCGCGCCGCCGAGCACGTCCTGGAAGATCGCGCGCGACTGCTTGAACCCGACGGTGTTGCTGTTGGCGATGTTGTCGCCGACGACGCCGAGCGCCTGACCCTCCGCGGAGAGCCCCGAGACGCCTGCCCACATGGCCTTGGTGATCGACATGGTTCTTTGTCCTTACGGTGAGAATTGAGCCAGCTGCTCGAGCAGCCCGGCCAGTTGCGTGGCGTTGAGGTTCGGCGTGGCGCCGCCCGTGGTGGTGGTGTTGGTGGTCGAGGTGCCCGTCGAGACGGCGACGAGATCGCTGATCGGCGCGCGCACCCCCGAGTCGAGGACGAGCTCGGGGTAGCCCTTGTCGAAGTTCACCGAGACCACGGTGCCGGTGACGTCCTGCGTGACGTTCACCGCTTCGCCGTCGGCGTTCTCGGCCTGCACGTCGAAGGTGTAGGTGCCGGCAGGCGCGGTCGCGCCCTCGTCGGTCTTGCCGTCCCAGGTGATCGGGAGCGGGCCCGCGGCGTGAGCGGGCATGTCGATCGTGCGCACGACCTTCCCGTCGGGGCCCTTGATCTCGACCTTCACGCTCTCGGCAGCGCCCCCGAGCGTCACGCTCGCGGTGGCCGGCGTGAGGCCGTCGTACGCGACGCCCTTGCCGCGGACCGTCACTTGCTTGCCGACCAGGCTGGCGGCCTCGTTGTTCGAGAGGCCCTTCATCTGAAGGCTGATCAGATCGAGCTTGCCCGATTGGATGATCTGCTGCTCCACCGAGGTGAACTGGGCGAGCTGCGTGACGAACTCGGTCCCCTCCATCGGCTTGAGCGGGTCCTGATGAGAGAGCTGCGCGACCAGGAGCTTGAGGAACGCCTCTCGGTCCATCGTTCCTTGCTGCGGCGCTTCGGCAGCTTCGTTCGTGGTGGGCGCGCCACCGACGGAGGAGACAGGCATACGCGGCCCTCAAGCACGCGCCGTGCCGCCTCGCAGACCGACGTTTTCGAGCCAAATCGCAGGCGAAAACCGCGTCAACCCGATGACGCTGCGTCGGTCGGCTGGCGCGTGCCCGCTTGCCCATCGAATGCCGGCGTGGGAGTGTCGCAACGCGTGGGTGCTCCTCGGCGATCGGCAGACGCGGCGAATCGGTCCGCGCGAACACGGCCAAGCCATTTCTCTGACCAGCTCGCCGCCGCTTGGGCCGATGGTGCGGTGCGCTTCCAGGCCGTCGACGATCTGCTGATCGCAGCCCTGGGCGTTCCGACGCCCGGGGCGCTCGAGCCATCTCTGCGGTTCCTGGTTCACCCGCTCGATCGTCACGCCCTGACCATCGCGCGATCCCTCGGCGCGTCGGTGTCGATGGCGAGCTCGCGAGCCGCCGTGTGCACGAGCGCTCCCGGCGGGGCCAACCTCGTGGTCGTTTTTCCGTTGGCCCCGCTGCACCACCTCTTCGAGAAGGCGTCGCTGGATGCGGTCGATGCTGCGCTCTACTTCGCGCTCCAGGCCGACGACGGCTCCGAGCAGCGGTTTCGCGCCGTCGTACGCGCGCGCAAGCTTCGGCGGAGCGACCTCGAACACCGCTTCGTCGCAGACTACGGTGGGGCCGCCGCGCTCCCCGACAAAGAGTGGCTGCTTCGCTCGACGTTCGATCCCGAGCGCGCGCGCGCACGCCTGGCCACGGTCGCGGACGAATGAGGCTGCCGATCGATCCCAGCCTCCGGAGAGCGCTCAAGACATGCGCGGTCGAGCTCGATGCCCTCGACGCCGATTGGGCCGTGGCGGGCGCCACTGCCATGCAAGCCGGCGGCTACAGCCGCGCCACCCGCGACATCGACCTCTTCATCGGTGACGACGCACGTGCAGATCTGATCGCCCGTCTGCGCGCGCGCGGGCTCCCGGTTCAGGGCATCTTCCCACCCCACCACTACCGGGTCGCGGGCCGCTCTCGGCGTGATCCAGAGGCGTCGATCGATCTCCTCTTTCCCGCGCTGGGGGTAGAGAGCCTCGGACTGCTGGCGGCAACGAGGATGCCGATCGAGGGGATGAGCATGCCGGTCGTCCCCATCCACCACCTCGTAGCCCTCAAGCTCGCCACCGACCCCCATATCGACCCCTCTCGCTACACGCGTGACGTCGCCGGCCTCCTCGCGCTGCACGAGAGAGGTCTCGTCGACCCCATCCGGGTTCGACAAGTGCTGGAGGACGCCCGCGAGGTCGAGGGGTGTGCCCGGCTCTCCGCCCTCATGGGCGGGACGCTGGGCGCGCCGTCCGGCCCGAGCGAGCCCACCACCCCCTCCACTCGTCCGGCGAAAAGAGGGCGAGGTAGTAGGCGAGGCTGAGCGGTGAGAAGGGCCCGACGTCCAGCGCGACGAAGACCCCCAGATGGAGCCCGACGCCGATCGCGACGAAGACCTTGCGGAGGTCGAACCGGGTGAGCGCACGACGCAGCCACCCGCCGCGCGCCCGGGTGCGGTCGGCCCAGTACCAGAGGAAGAGAAACGGCGCGCCGAGCTCGAAGTGCCACGTGACCGCGGTCGCGACCCGCACGATGGGCATGTACCCGCCGACCCACGACAGGTCGAAGCGCCGCCAGTTCGGGTCCTGGAGCACGTAGTAGAGCGCGGTGTAGCCGCCGAGCGGGTTCCAGACGGGGCTGCCCTTCTGGAGACCGGTGGCCGCGTACATCACCAGGAGCTGCAGGATGAGCAGGCGACGCGGCCAAGCCGGGACGAGGTCGTCGCTCGTCCAGCGGCCGGTGCGGACGCGGCAGTCGACCGATGCGGTACGGTTCGCCCCCGAGACGAAGATCAAGAAGAGCGCGTTCGTGATCAAGAGGTCGTAGCCGCCGCCGGCGCTGCCGTTGATGCGGGTGAGCGCCCAGCTCGTGTGCGCAGCGACCATCGCGGGCACCCGGCCACCGGCGCCCACGCACACGAGGATCGAGGCCGCGCACGCGACCGCAAAGACCGTCCAAACCACGGCCGGCGTAGGCCCGCCGAAGAGCGCGACGAGCCAGGGCCCCTCGCCGAGCGCGACGGCGCCGCCGTACCCGGCGTCGATCCACAGCGTCGAGACGACGTCGCCCAGCGCCGAGTGGACGAGCGTGGCGAGCGTCAGCGCACCGACCGCGATGCGGAACGCCGCCATCACGCTCGCGCGCTCGACCTCACCGGTGAAGGCGACCCAACGCGACCAGGCGCCGCCTAGCCGCCCCGTCACCGGACCGCCTCGCGATCGAACTCGAGCGCGTGCTCGTACGTGCCGTTCGGGCGGTCGCCGCGCGCGGCCGCGGCCGGCGGCAACGTGTCGTAGACGTACAGGCTCACGCGTACCCGGTTCAGATCGCGGTGGGCCGCGAACGCCCGCTTCGCGAGAAACCGCGCGAAGGTCGCGTAGCGCTCCTCGACCATGTTCTTGCCGAACCGCGCCGTGAACTTTCGCACCCGGTCATGCTCGAAGTAGCCGTCGAACACGTCTGCCTCGGGGTCGAGCGGCCGATGGAGCGGAACCCACCGGTCGTGGACACGCCCGTCGACGTGGAGCTCGTAGGGTCGCCGCTGGGGGCTCGCGAACATCGTCCAGCCCTGATGCGAGAGCGTCACCCGCGCGTAGAGCCCGAACGGCATGGTGAGCGCGCGCTGCACGCCGGTGTAGCCCTCGGCCAAGGACTGGAGCGTGCGCGCGAGCGAGTCCTTGTCGGTCTCCACGCCCATCTCGCGCAGGCGCGTCGCCCAATCGGCGAGGTCGCGCTGCGTCGTCTTGCTCGCCCAGCGCTTCTCGCTGGTGAGCCCGCCAGGGAGCGCGAGCGCGATGATCGAAACCGCGTGAAAGAGGACGAACGCCGCTCGCCACCGGGAGAAGCGACTTGTCTCGGCCTCGGGCTTCGGGTCGGCGCTCAAGGCGGTCAGTGTTGTCGCCGGACAGGCGAGGGATCAAGCTCAGCGAGATGCGCCCACGTTCGGTCGCGATCGCGATCCTCGTCGCAGCGGCGTGCTCCTCCGCAGAGCCCGAGCCGCGGGCGCTCGCGCCGACTCCGCCGGCGGCACACGGC
>CALKVR010001166.1 GCA_938004815.1 uncultured Polyangiaceae bacterium
TCCCACCTCCGCCCGACCCCGGGCAGGCGTTCGAGCCCCCGCCCGAGGGCGAGCCGATGCCCGAACAGCCGCCACACGACGAGCCCCGATAGGGGGTCGCGTCCTTGGATGCGTTCCTGGGGCGAGATGGGGATCTGTCGCGCGTCACGCAGGCGCTCGACTCCGGCGTGCGGCTGGCGACGGTCGTCGGCCCCGCGGGGGTCGGGAAGACCCGTCTGGCGAACGCGCTCGCAGCTCGCCTCTCCACGAGAGGCACGTTCGCGGGCGGCGTAGAGCTGGCCGAGCTCGGAGCGCTGCGCTCGCCGGACGAGCTTCTCGCGACCGTCGCGGAAGCGCTACGCGGGCGCGGACGATCGCAAGGCGTGGACGTCGACGCGCTCGCGGAGCGCTGCGCGCTACGCGGCCCGTTCGTGCTCGTCCTCGACGACGTGGAGCGCTTGCTCGAGCCCACGAGGCAGCTCGTCGGCACCATCCGCCGACGAGCGCCCGACGCGCGGCTCCTCGTCACGTGCCGCGAGCCTTTGGGGCTCCGCGGAGAGAAGGTCCTCTCTCTCGACGGGCTCTCCAGGCAAGACGCGGTCGAGCTGTTCAGGGTCCGCGCCGAGAGCTCCCGCACACGCTCGGACGACCTCGGCGACGTGGCCGCGATCGAGGCGCTCGTCACGAGGCTCGACGGCAACCCGCTCGCGATCGAGCTCGCGGCTGCCCGTGCCGAGGTGCTCTCGCCACGCGCGATGCTCGAACGCCTCGACGACCGCTTCACGCTCCTGGCCCGTCCCGGGGATCCGCGAGGCCGTCACGCTAGCCTTCGGGCGGCCATCGGGCTTTCGTGGGAGCTCCTGGGCCAACGAGAGCGCTCCGCTCTTTCGCGTTTCTCTGTCTTCGCGGCGCCGTTCGATCTTCCCGCTGCGGCGGCCGTGCTCGAGAACCCCGAACAAGCGCTCGAGCTGGTTCACACGCTCGTCCGCAAGTCCCTCCTCCGCAGAGACGCCGACCGGTTCGTCACGTTCGAGAGCGTCCGCGCGTTCGCCGCCGAGAAGCTCGAGGACGCCGCCCACGTCCGGCGGCTGAAGGCCCAGCATCACTTCGAGCTGTCGCGCGCCCTCCGCCCGTCGGAGGCTACGTGCCGCGAGCTCCTCCGCGCCATGCCCGATTGGCTCGACGCCATCGATGCAGCGAGAGCCATCAC
Organism: uncultured Polyangiaceae bacterium; assembly: GCA_938004815.1. Taxonomy (GTDB): domain Bacteria; phylum Myxococcota_A; class Polyangia; order Polyangiales; family Polyangiaceae; genus Xiheicaenibacterium. Next base: position 1,190 of record CALKVR010001166.1, read on the forward strand.
GCCTTCGAACGCCGCCGAGCTCGGTATCAGGATGGAAGCGATCCTCTACGGACGAATCCCCCTCGACCTGCACCGAGCGATCGTGAGTCACACGCTCGGCGCCGCCCGCGACGCCGCGGCCTGCCACGACCGGCCGCTCGAGCCCGAGGCGGCGGGGCTGCTCCTCGCACGAGCACACCTCGCCGAAGCGCGTGTGCTCCGCGTCGCAGGCGACAACCCTGGCGCTCTGCGGGCGCTCGCTCACGCCCACGGCACGGTGCCTCACGGTCACCCAGCCATGGTCGAGGTGCTCAGGCTGATGGGCCAAGCGCAGCGGCATCGCGGCGAGCTCGAGGAGGCGCGCCGGCTGCTTCTCGAGGCCCTCGCTGCTGCCGAGAGCTGTGGTCTCGACGCGGCGCGAGGGCCCATCCTCGACGACCTGGGTGTCGTTTGCCTCGATACCGGAGACCTCTCGCTCGCCGCGCAGCACACGCTCGACGCGCTCGCCCGGCACCGGCGCGGGGGGGACCGTCGCTACGAGGGCATCTCGCTCGGACACCTCGGGATCGTCGCCCACGCTCGCGGTGACCTCGACGAGGCGGAGCGCCGCTACGCCCAGGCGCTCGAGATCGCCCGCGAGGTCGGAGACACGCGGTTCGACGACTTCACCCGCGCGTTTTCGGCCATGGTCGCGCTCGAGCGGGGCGATGCGGATCGCGCGAGGTCTTGCCTGGACCAGCCCTTCGAGGAGAGCCGCGCCGGTCTCGAGCCCGCCGACCCCCGCGCACACGCCCTCCTCGCGTGCGCCGAGGCAGTGCTCGCCGCGTCCCGCGGCCGCCTCGCGGACGCCGCGGAGCTCTTGGCGACGGCGCGGACGCGGCTCGGCGCGGACTGCGAGAGCGAGCTCGCCGCGATCGCCACCGTCGCCGATGAGCTAGCACTCAAAGATGACAGATCCGTTTCTGTTCGACATCCTCGAGCCGCGGCTCCCGCATCGACCCGCGTCACGCCGGTGGGCATCGAACATCGGCTCGCCATTCGGCTCGTCGAGGCGATGCGTTCGCTCGCCGGGTCGCCTCATCGCGTCCTCGATGTCGGCCCCGCGGGGCGGTGGTTCTCGCTCGAGGGTCGCGCGCGCGTCAGCCTCGCGCGGCGCCGCTCGCTCCAGCTGCTCTTCGCCTTCCTCGTCCGCCTGCGCGAGCGAAGCCCCGGCGTGGGCGCGAGCTGGCAGGAGCTGCTCGCGGCGGGTTGGCCGGGCGAAAAAGTGGTGCCTTCGGCGGGGCAGCGGCGCGCGTACGTGGCCGTCGCGACCCTCCGCTCTCTCGGGCTCGCCGAGGTGCTCCTCCACACGGACGACGGGTACCTCGTCGACCCCGCGGTCAGGCTCCGCACGTCGAACGGGGGCGAGCTTTGACCGATCTTTGAAGCGCGGCATCCGCCGCTCCGGGGTAGTCAGAGCCCGTGATTGCGCGCAGAGCTTGCCTACTGGCCTTCGCTTCGTTCGTGGTAACAGCGGCCGCCGCCTGCGGGTCGGACACCGGCCCAAGCTCATCAAGCGGTAGCGGCGGTAGCGGCGGTAGCGGCGGCCATGGCGGTGAAGCCTCGGCGGCGGGTGGACAGGGCGGCGGGCCGGCGACCCCGCCCGACCCGACCCGTTTCGTCGCGACAGGCTCGCTCGCCACCAGCCGCACCAGCCACACCGCCACGCTCCTCGCCGATGGTCGCGTCGCGATCATCGGCGGCGAGGACTACGACTACGACCCGCTCGAGTCGGTCGAGGTCTACGACCGCGCGACCGAGAGCTTCACGGCTTCTTCGGCCCTGCTCACACCGCGCACGAACCATACGTCGACGCTCCTCGCCTCCGGCCTCGTCCTCGTCGTGGGCGGCGGGCTTACGAACTCCATCGGTGGGCCCGCGGGCGCGGGCGTGCTCGGCACGGCCGAGCTCTTCGATCCGCTCGGCGGGTCCGTTCAAGCG
>CALKVR010001167.1 GCA_938004815.1 uncultured Polyangiaceae bacterium
GCTTGACGGTCTCGGTCGGCGCATGCACCGGGGGGCTCGCGGGCGAAGACGACGAGAGCGCCTCGAGCGCAGCGGGAACCGGGGCAGGCGCCACCACCGGCAAGGGCTCGGGGGCGGGTGCCGGCTCCGGACAAGGTGGCTCGATCGGTGTTGGGGGCGGCACCCCGATGTTCGAGACCGAAATCGTCCCGATCATGGCCAAGTCGTGCGGCGCCGGCGACAACTCGTGTCACTCGGCGGTTGCGTACGCGGCGATCCCGGACATGGGCTGCCGTGGCTGGCTTTCGCTCGAGGACAAACCGCTCGGGTCGCAATGGTGGGACAACGAAGCCATGACCTGGGTCCCCACACCGGCGCCCGGATGCCCGGATGTCGAGCTCTACCGCCGGCTGCTCGACATCCCCGCGTGGGAGGAGTGCGGTGGCGTCGGCAAGCGGTACATCGTGCCCTGCGACCTCGAAGCGAGCTACGTGTGGAACAAGGTCGACGGCGGCCCCTACTGCGGGCCGCCCGATGCGTCAGACCCGATGCCGCCCGACGAAGCGATGGACCCGATCGAAAAAGAGACGCTACGGCTCTGGATCCTGGCCGGCGCGCCGCGCATCGACGGCACCGTCGACGCGTGCGCCAACCCGACGACTTCTTCGAGCGCTTCTAGCAGCGGCTCTGGGATGGGCGCCGTGCCCCAAGCGACCATCACGCACCCAGGTAGCAACGAGGTTCGGCCTGCGGATACGGCGGTGCCGTTCATCGGCGAGGCGACCGATCCCGAGGACGGCTCGCTCGCGGGCAGCGCGCTGGTCTGGAGCAGTAACCTCGATGGCAACATCGGGACGGGTGAGAATTTCTCGGCCCTGCTCTCGCCCGGCGTGCACACCATCACCCTCCAGGCGACCGACGCCGACGGCAACGTCGGCACGGACACCATCGTCAACCTCGAGATGACCCCATGAATATTCGCAGCGCGCTGGGAGCATCGATCCTGCTCTTCGTCGCCGCGTGCGGTGACGAGAGTCACGATGGGCACGACGGCGGCGATGGCGGCGCCGCTGGGGGCTCGAACGAAGCCACCGCACCCGTGCTCGACGGCGTGGAGCCGATGCACGGCGCGCTTCACCTGAATTGGACCAACACCTCGGCGGTGTGCGACACCGTCGAGGGTGAGCGCAAGCGCGGCGCCGAGACGGAGTTCTCTGCGCTGTTTTCGGTCCCCGGCACCGTCGACAACAAGGCTGACGACGCAGCGACGGATTCGATGACGGTCTACACCTACCGCCTCCGCTGCAAGATGGGCGAGGTCTATTCGCCGTACTCGAACGAGATGTCGGCGACCCCCGCCCCGTAAGCGTCCCCTTTCGCGACGGGCTCGCGTACCATCGCGCCCGCATGCAGCGGCACGCGGTCTTGATCGCCCTCGTCTCCGCGCTCTCGTGTGCAGACGTGCGAGCACCGCGCGCGCCTGCGGGCTACGAGCCGCCCGAGCCCACACGCGGCATCGAGTCCGAGCGCCCTGGGCCCCGAGGGCCCGCCACGACCAGCGGCGAGCGCGGCAAGGCGAGCTACTACTCGGATCGGCTCTCCGGGCGAAAGACCGCGAACGGCGAGCGCTACGATCCGCGCGCGCTCACCGCGGCGCACCGGACGCTGCCCTTTGGCACCGTCGTCGTCGTCTCGCGCGCCGATGGGCGATCGGTGCGGGTGCGCGTCAACGATCGAGGCCCGTTCGCCAAGGGCCGCATCATCGATCTATCGCGGGCCGCGGCCGAGCAGCTCGGCATGATTCGCGCCGGCGTCGTCGACGTGACGGTCACGGTCGAGAGCCCGCGCTGAGCTCGCCCCGCGGATCAGTCGCCGACGCTGCCGCCGCTCTCGGGCGGGACGAGCTCGATGCGCACCGTCCACCCCTTGTGGGCGCCGAGCAGCTTCGCCAGCTCCATCGCCGTGAAGGTGCGCCCCTCGGCCGCGAGGAACGGGTGGTGCGGATCGTCGGGTGACTCGGTGACGAAGCAGCTCACGGTGTTGGTCCGCGAGAGCGTGGAGCCCATGTCGCGGCGCGAACGGACGTCGTCTTCTTTCGTCGCCAAACCCGCGTTCCAGAGCATCAAGATGTCCTCGTCGGACATGCGCGCGAGGCGATCGACGCCGATGTGATACTGGGTCGTCGCGACCGAGTCGTCTTCGTACGCGATGATCGCGTACGCGCCATCGCGGGTGATCCGCACCTCCTCCATGGTGGCGACGTGGGGGCGCTTCTTGCGGAGCACGCCCCTATGCCTACCAGAAGACGGTCGCTCCGATGCCACGAAGTCCACGGCCGCTCGACGCCCCGAGCGGAGATTTCCACACCCACGCGCGGGCGTTCAGCTCCGCATCCACGGTGTGAACGTGATGCCTACCAGCACCCCTTCGGGGCTGAGCAAGCGCGTCACCGTCTGCCCCCACGGCTCTTTGCGATTGTCCACGAGGAGACGGTAGCCGCGCTCTCTCAGGACCCGGCTCGCTTCCGCCACGTCCTCGACGTCGAGCTCGAGCCAGGCTTGCGGCGCCGGGACGTCGGCCGGCCACGCCGGCTTGCCGAAGCAGGACTCGGCCGCGCTCGCGAGCGGCCACAGCGCGAAGTGCTTCACACCCTCGAGGTGACCGTGCAGATAGGTCTCGTCGTGGGGCATGGCCTCGAGGGGTAGACCGAGCGTGTCGCGAAAGAACGCGATGCTCTCGGCGGGCGATCGGACGATGGGGCCGAAGCCGGCCACGAACAAGACCTTGAGCCCGGGGATGGGCGCGGGAGGTGTCATGCCGGCGAGGATGCGTCAGGCGGCGCTGGTCGTCTTGAACGAATCGGACAAAAGGGCGTCGCGCTCGGGATCGGTGCCCCAGTCGTCGTCCAGCCAACGCCCCACCCCCGGCGCCGCAATCGCCAGATAGGCCGAGGGCGCACGCTGAGGCGACGCCGCGATCGAGGCTCCGCGCCTCCGAGAGCCTCTGGCGCACCCAATGGGCGAGAGCCCCGATGCGCGCCGCCGGTGAGCCTGCGTCGCGAACGACCGTCTCGATGTGCCGGCTCGCCGCCACGTCACCGAGCGGCGCGGTCGCGCCGAGGAGCTCGGTGGCGGGGCAGCCGAAGATCGCGCGCACGGCCCCAGGCCGAAGGCGAAGCCCGGTGATCACGACGCGCCCGCCGATGTCGACCCACCGC
>CALKVR010001168.1 GCA_938004815.1 uncultured Polyangiaceae bacterium
CTACGGGCACCAGTGGCGAAACTTCGCCGCGACCCGGCGCCCCGACGGTGCATACGCCGACGACGGCGTCGATCAGCTCGGCGCGCTCGTGGGCGACATCCGCAAGAACCCGATGTCGCGCCGGCTCATCGTCACCGGCTGGAACCCGCTCGAGGCCGACCAGGTCGCGCTCCCGCCCTGCCACACTCTGTTCCAGCTCTACGTCGCGGGCGGCAAGCTCTCGTGCCAGCTCTACCAGCGGTCGGCCGACGTCTTCTTGGGCGTGCCGTTCAACATCGCCAGCTACGCGCTCCTGACGATGATGATCGCGCAGGTCACCGACCTCGCGCCCGGCCACTTCGTCCACACGTTCGGTGACGCGCACCTCTACAAGAACCACATCGATCAGGCGCGCCTCCAGCTCGGCCGCGAGCCGCGGCCGCTCCCGCGGATGCGCATCGACCCCAGCGTAAAGAGCCTCTTCGACTTTCGCTTCGAGCACTTCACCCTCGAGGGCTACGACCCTCACCCGCACATCAAGGCAGAGGTCAGCGTCTGACATGCAGCCGCTCCACCTCGTCGTTGCCGTCGGACGAAGCGGTTGCATCGGCAAGGGCGGCGCCCTGCCCTGGCGGCTGCCCGAGGATCTCAAGCGCTTCAAGGCGATAACGCTGGGCCACGCCGTCATCATGGGCCGCAAGACCCACGAGTCGATCGGCCGCGCGCTCCCCGGCCGTCGGAACATCGTGGTCACCCGCGGCGCGCCGTCGCTCCCCGATGGCGTCGAGCGCGCGCGTTCGCTCGATGCCGCGATCGCCATGGCGCGCACGACCGACCCCGAGCCGATGGTCATCGGGGGCGGCGAGATCTACCGCGAGGCGATGCCCCTCGCGACCCACCTCCACGTGACGCGCGTCGACATCGCCGTCGAGGGCTGCGACGCGTTCTTTCCCGACGTGGACGAGACGGCGTTTCGCGTCGCGTCGACCGAGCCCGCCGAGACGCCCGGCGTCACGTTCGTGCTCTATCACCGGGTCGACGCCGCCTGACCGGCGTCACGTTTCTGCTACGCTGGCGCCATGCTCCAGCCCCTTCGCTCTCTTCGCTTCGCGCTCGCGTTGGTCACGGCTTCGGCCCCTTTGCTGCTCGCGGGCGGCGGGGGCGGCGACGACGCGGCCGAGGGCGGCGGCGGCGGTGACGGCGCGGGCAACGTGGGCGGCTCCGGCGGCAGCGGCGGCCAGGCGAACGCGTGCAGCCTCGACGCAGAGCTCGGCGCACCGCTCGATCTTCCGAAGGACGCGTGGACGTGGGTGGATGTCCCCGAGTCGCTGTGCATGAACGGCGAGGCCACGGGCATCGCGGTGAACCCCAGCTCGACCAGCAACAAGGTCGCGATCGTGCTGATGGGCGGGAACGCCTGCTTCAACACCGCGAGCTGCGCGGTGACCGCGAACCGCAACGGTTACAACCAGACCGAGTGGGACGCAGACGCCGACAACGTCCGCATGGCGCAATTCTTCGACCGCGCCGACGCCGACAATCCGCTCAAGGACTTCAGCTTCGTGTTCGTGCCCTACTGCTCGGGCGACGTGCACGCCGGCAACAAAGCGGGCGAGATGGTCGGCGGCTCCGTGCGCACGTTCAACGGCAGCAACAACATGACAGCCTACCTCAAGCGGCTCGTCCCCACGTTCGCCGATGCCGAGCAGATCCTGCTGACGGGCGTGAGCGCGGGCGGGTTCGGCGCGGCCATGAACTATGACAAGGTCGCGTCGGCCTTCTGCAACACCGACGTCGTGCTCATCGACGACTCCGGGCCCCCGATGGGTGAGGAGTATCTCGCCGCCTGCCTCCAGCAGCACATGGTCGACACCTGGGGCCTCGACACGACGTTGCCGGACGACTGCGCGGACTGCCGCCCGGCAAACGGCGCCTTCGCCGAGCCCTTCGTCAAGTACCTCATCACCAAGTACGCCGACCGCACCCTCGGCGTCATCTCCAGCGAGGGCGACTCGACGATCTCGCAGTTCTGGAGCTTCGGCGAGAACGACTGCGCCAACATCAACGGCCTGCCCGGCAGCTACGCCGCGTCCAAGTACAAAGCCGGCCTCGAAGATCTGCGCGACCGCATCGTGGGCTCGGCCGCCGGCAACTTCGGCCTCTTCATGGTGCCTGGCACCGAGCACGTGTTCCTCGACAACGATCCGACGTCCGTCGTCGTGAACGGCGTCACCCTCAAAGACTGGCTCATCCAAGCGCTGAACAACGACCCCGCGTTCGGCAACGTTCCCTGACTCGAAGTGTCTGATCCCGACCTCGAAGCGTGCCGCGCGATGCTCGGCCGCCGGAGCCGCCGCCTCTACGCGGCGGGCGCCATCCTTCCTCCGCGGGTCCGCGACGCGGCGACGCCTCTCTTTGCGTTCTTTCTCAGCGCGGTCGATGAGATCACGCGCGACGGGGCGCGCCCCGACGCCGCCGACGACGTGCGCGCCCGCGTCGATCGCATCTTTCGCGGCGAGGGCGGCGCGCACTTCGTCGATCGCGCGCTCACGCGCGTCGTCGATGGGTACGGCCTGCGCCGAGCCCCGTTCGACCTCTTGCTCGAGGGCCTGCAATGGGACGCCGACGGCCGGCGCTACGCCACCGACGGCGCCCTCGTCGACTACTGCGTTCGTGTCGCCGCCACCCTCGCCGTGGCGACCGTCCAGCTCATGGGCCGGTCGCGCCGCGTCGTCCTCGAACGCGCCTGCGACCTGGCCATCGCCATCAAGCTCACGTGTATCGCTCGCGACGTCGGTCGCGACGCCGCCCGCGGGCGCCTCTACCTGCCGATCGAATGGCTCGAAGAGGCCGGCGCCGACGTGGATCTCTTCCTCGAGCACCCGACCGCGTCACCGGGCGTGCGCGCCGCCGTCTCGCGCGTCCTCCAGACCGCGGACGCCTATTTCCGCCGCGCCGACCCCGGTATCGCGGCGCTCCCTCTCTCGTGCCGCCCCGCGGTCCGCGCCGTTCGCTATGTCTACGCCGCGATCGGCGACGAGATCGAGCACGCCGAGCTCGACACCGTCACCCGCACCGTGCAGGTCTCGCTCCCCCGCGCGGCGCGGCTGGCCATCCGCGCCCTGCGCCCCAGCCGCTCGGAGACGCGAGCCATCGAGCAGTCGCGACTCGATGCGGTGACGCGTCTCGTCGACGCGGTCGTTTGACTCGGACTCGGCGCCCCTTTGAGGATGGGCCGCCGGCGAGCTGCTAACATCACCGCGTGGACCGCGGCTTCATCGCCCTGGCGATTCCGTTCTTCTTCCTCCTCATCGGGGTGGAGGTGGTGGCGGATCGTCGGCGGCGCCGC
>CALKVR010001169.1 GCA_938004815.1 uncultured Polyangiaceae bacterium
CCGGCAGCGTCGGCCGGTTCATATCCGAGAGCGCTTCGCGCAGCAGGCGAGCGGCGGCGCGGTTCTCGTCGCGCGCGGCGGGCCGCCCGTCGGCGACGAGCACGACGCCGTCGACCGCGTCGAGGAGCGCGCGGGTGCGCTCGGTCGAGAGCTCGCCACGGGCGGCGATGACCTCGACGAGGAGCGCGCAGTCGCGAAACTGCATCGCGGCCGGGGCGAGCCAGCTCATGCGCAGCACGTCGCCGGCTCCGTCGATGCTCGTGCGCTCGACGGCCGCCGCGGGGGTCGAGCGCACGCCGAGCTGCTCGACGTTCGTGGCCCGCCCGGCGCCTACGGCGCCGAGGTAGACGATCGTCGCCTCGACGCGGCGATCGCGAATGTTGAGGTGCGCCATGGGCGGCCCGCTCCCTTTTCGCCCTCGCCCACGCGGGGGCGACGGACCCATGGCAAGGCATGTTCCATCACGCAGCGGTCGCTCTCACGGGTGCGATCGTTTCGATCGTCCAGGTTCTGGAGAACGCGACCGTCCAGGTTCTGGACGAACGGTGCCATCCGACGGCCCGCCGCCGGCAACCCCAGGCGACTCACGCCTGGCATGTCGTCTGCAAACGACCGCCAACGATGCCGGAGGTGGGTCGTCGCATCCTCCTCGTCGACGACGAGGAAGCGCTCGCGCATTCGCTGACGAGTCGCCTGGCTCGGGCCCGCCCGCAGCACCGCGTCTCGATGGCGATGGATGGCGAGTCGGCTCTGGCTCACATGCAGGCCGAAGGCGTCGAGCTCTTGATCGCCGACATCCGCATGCCGGGGATGAGCGGGATCGACCTGGCGCTCACCGCCCGCGCGACGACCCCGGATCTGCCCGTCGTCATGATGACCGCCTTCAAGTCGGCCGAGGTACAGCGCATCACGCCGGGCCCGTTCACGGGGTTCCTCGAGAAGCCGTTCGAGTTCGAGAGCCTCCTCGAGCTCGTCGACCGCGCGCTCGCCCCGAACAAGGTGGGCTTCTCGGGGGCGATCTCGGTGCAGACCCTCCCCGACATCGTCCAGCTCTACGCCCTCTCGAGCACCACCGGCGTCTTGCGGGTCGAGCACAAGGCCGACGCGGGCGAGGTCTGGTTCGATCGCGGGGCGATCGTCCACGCCGTGACGCGCGGTGAAGTCGGCGACGACGCCTTTTACGCCATCATGATGTGGACGGGCGGTGAGTTCTCGATGCGCGCCGCCGCCGCGACGCCCGAGCGGTCGGTTCGGTCGAACTGGCAAGAGCTCCTGATGGAGAGCTGCCGGCGCCTCGACGAGCGGCTGCGCGACTCGCGGCCCCCGTCACGAACCGGTTGGACCCACGCGCCGCCGCCCCCTGATGACCTCGACCCCAACGACCTTTTTGGCGACATCGCACAACCGCCCTCAACCCTGGAGATCACGATGAACATCAAGGACAGCCTGACCAAGTTGAACGAAATCGACGGATTCGTCGGCGCGGCTCTCGTCGACTCGGAGAGCGGCATGCTGCTCGGCCAAGAGGGTGGCGGCGGCCTCAACCTCGAGGTGGCGGCGGCCGGAAACACGGAGGTCGTGCGAGCCAAGCGCAAGGTCATGAACAACTTGGCGCTCAAAGAGTCGATCGAGGACATCCTCATCTCGCTGAACCGCCAGTATCACCTCATCCGGCCGCTGCGGAGCCGCCCGGCGCTGTTCTTCTACGTCGCCCTCGACCGCGCGCGCGCGAACCTCGCGATGGCACGGATCGCCCTCGCCGACGTCGAAAAGGACCTCACCGTCTGAGGGCGCTCGTGCTTCGCCCGGGCGCGCCATGATCCCGAAGCGTTCGGTCTTCGCCCTGGCCAAGGCGCTCGGCGGCATCCCCATCCTCGGGACGCTCGATGGTACGCCCGCCTCACGCGCCGGCATCCGCTATGGGGACGTGCTCCTGGCGGTCAACGGGCGACCGACGCCGACGGTCCTCGACTACCTCGAAGCGAGGGCTCTCCGCGCCGACGGGATGGAGGTCGTTGTGTTCCGCGCAGGGGCCGAGCACGTGCGTGATCTGACGTACGACACCGAAGTGAAGATGGATCCACGCGCGATCCTCGCCGAGCTGATGACCCTGCGGATCGGGGGCGCAGACGGCGAGGATCCGACCGGTCTCGGCTGAGTGCGCTCAGTCACTCTCGTCGCTCAGCGCGCGATCGAGGGTCGCCGTCAGGCTCTTGGCCGCGAGCACCGAGCGGCGCACGGCTTCGAGGAGCTCGCGTCGCGCCTCGACGCTCGCCGACGCCAAGAGAGGGCTCTCCGCCGACTCGGCCTGCAGGTGAGACTCGGCGAGCTCGACGGTCGCGATCACACCCGCCACCGCGTTGCGCGCCGCATGGACGCGCTTGCGCTGGCGGTCGACCCCGGCCTTGGCGGCCGTGAGCAGACCGAGGAGCTTCCACACCCGCGCGTCGTCGTCGATCTCCGCCTCCGCCGCGACCGCCTCGACCGAGGCGATCGCGGCCTCCGACGAGAGCTCACCGAGCGCGTGTCGGAGGTAGAGGTCCGCGAGCTTGCGCCAGGCGGCATCGTTCGGGTCCATCGGGGCCATCGCCGCCACGATCGCACGAACCGTACCCGATCAACGCGCGGTCTCGACGAGCACGACCACCGAGCGCGCCGGCACGTCGTATGTCGCGGCGTCGAAGACCGGCTCTGCACCCGGCTCGTGGACGTTCCCGAACGGCTCGGCCGACGCCGAGGTGTCGAGGACGAGGCGCCAGGCGTGACCCGCCGCCGCCGGGGGCACCGCCCCGAAGACCGTCCCGAGGTGACCGTTGTAGAAGACCAGGAGAGAGCGGGCCGTGTCGCCCGCCCCCGCGCCGTCGATTCGCCACGCGAGGAAGTGGTTGTTCGGCGAGTCGAGGTACGCGCTCGTGACCGCTGCCCCCGCGTCGGTGAGGAACGCCCAATCGGGCCACCCTGCCGGCCGGAGCGCGGGGTGCGCTCGGCGAAAGCGGAGGGCCTCGCGGGCGAACCGAACGAGCTCGGGGTGGGTGGTGGCGGCGCTCCAATCGAGCCAATTGGTAAAGGCGTCGATGTTGTAGGCGTTGTTGTTGCACGCCTGCGATCGGTAGAGCTCGTCGCCGCCGGTGAGCATCGGCGCCCCTGCCGAGAGCACGAGCAGCGCGAGGCCCGTGCGCCACGCCTGCCGCTGGCGCGATGGATCGCCGCCGTAGTCCCAGCTGAGGTTGTTGTTCTCACCGCCGTCGGAGGGGCCGTAGGGCCACGGCTGATCGTTGTCCTTCGCGTTGCACGCGTAGAGATCGCGGAGCGTGAAGCCGTCGTGCGCGACGAGGAAGTTCACCGACGCCCCCGGGGTGCGGCCGTCGTCCGCGTAGAGACCAGGTGAGCCGCCGATGCGGTCGACGAGCTCGCGGGGCGTCACCGCCTCGACGTCGAGGCGGTTCTGATCGCGACGAAGAGTGTCGCGGTAGATGCCGTTCCACTCCGCGAAGCCGGGCGGGTAGTTGCCGATCTGGTACGTCCCCGGGCCGATCCCCCAC
>CALKVR010001170.1 GCA_938004815.1 uncultured Polyangiaceae bacterium
GTCCGAGATCGCGTTCCGGCAACGCACCGGGCCCAAGCCTGTCGACGGCGCCGATCGCAAGCCCGAAGCCGACGAGCGCTTTTTGGCGTCGGCCGCCACGATCGTCGAGCGCGCAAAGAAGAGCCCCGCCAAGGTCGGCGAGGTGTTCGAGCGCCAGCTGCACTTTCAGCGAGTCGTCACCTACCACGCCGACAAGCGCGTTTCGCAGCTCATCCATCAGGCCCGCGAAATCGTCGTCGAGCCGCGTACGCCGGCCGAGCTGATGGAGCGCAACATCCCCCAAGAGGGCGACCAGGTCGAGCTCGTGTTCGCGCGCTTGCATCGCAAGGACGGCACCGTCGTGCAGCCCGAAGAGCAGAGCGCGGCCGGCGCCTACATCAAGTGGCCCGACCTCAAGCAGGGCGACATCGTCGAGTACGCGGTCCGCTCCTGGACGAGCGGCCCGGTCGGCCGCCGCGGCGACGCGCCCTTCTATTTCATCGACTTCGTCGGCTCGACCACGACCCGGCCCGTGTTGTTCAACGAGGTCATCGTCGACTCGCCCGAGAGCTCGCCGCTCGGCATCGACGTGATCAACGGCAAGGCCGACAAGCAGGACGAGAAGGTCGAGAGCGGCAGGCGGGTCACGCGCCTCACCTGGGACACCCCGACCAACGTGCCCGACGAGCCCTTCGCGCCTCGTCCCACCGAGCTCTTGCCGATCGTGGTCGGCTCGACGTTCCGGTCCTGGAACGATTTTCGCGAGTGGTACCGCGAGGCGATCAAGGGATTCTCCGAGCCCGACGACCAGGTGAGGCGACTCGCCGCCGAGCTCACGAAGGGCAAGAAGTCGGAGAAAGAGAAGCTCGAGGCGCTCTTCAACTACGTCGCCGACGACATCCGCTACGTGAACTACGTCTCCGGCGAGTACTGGCTCCCCAACCGGCCGCAGCAGTGCCTCGCGCGCAAGCAGGGCGACTGCGACGACAAGGCGATGCTGCTCATCTCGCTGCTCCGGGCGATCGGGGTAGAGGCGACGCCGGTGCTCGTGCAGACGCGCATCACCGCGATGCCGAGCGTCCTGATGGGGACGAAGGCCGCCGTTCCGCTTTTCGATCACGGCATCGCCTACCTGCCGGGCAAGGGGGGCAAGCCCGGCACGTGGCTGGACGCGACCAGCCCGCAGAGCCGCATCGGCCCCCTGCCCAGTATGGACGCGCGCGCCAAGGCGCTCTTCATCATGGAGGGCGAGCCAAAGATCATCGATACGCCCAGCTCGAGCGTGAGCGACCACGGCGTGACGATCGACTGGACGGTCAAGCTCGATCCGACGGGCGCGGCCGCCGTCACCGGCAAAGAGAAGCACGTCGGCGACTGGGGCTTCGAGCTGCGCAACAACCTCGTCGAGGTCGACGCGCGCGCCCAATGGGTCGAGCAGTATCTGTCGGCGCGATGGCTGCCGACCGTCGATCTGGATCAGAAGATCGACTACACGCCCGACGCCGGTCTCCTCGCCTACTCCGCCAAGTCCGAGGGCTACGCGCGCAAAGAGGGCGAGGAGCTCGCGGTGCCGGTCCTCGGCTCGTACAGCTACATGGCGACGTTCGCTACACTGCCGAAGCGCACGCTCCCCCTCGTCTTGCCGCCCCAGATGGGCCCGAGCCACCAGCGGCGCACCATCAACCTGGTCGCGCCCCCCGGCTACGCGTTCAAGGAGCTACCCGCCGGCGGCGAGGCCAAGGGCGGCGCGTTCGGCAGCGCGAAGGTGACCTTCAAGCCCGGCAAGCAGGCCGGCAGCGTGACGATCGAGTCGGAGGTGATCTTCGACAAGTCGACGATCACGGTCGCCGAGTACCCCGCCTTCCGAAAGTGGCTCGAGTCGGTCGACGCGCTCATGCGCAAGTCGGTCCGCTTGGGCAAGAGCGGATGAGGAAGGTGAGTGCTCCCCCCTCCGCGCCGCGGAGGGGGGCAGGGGTGGAGGAGTCTGCGGGAGTCCTCCGAGCCTGCGGCTTGGTGGCTCTGGTCTCGGCAACCACGTCTTGCTTCCACGTCGACTACGTGATGCAAGCCGCCGAGGGCCAGCTCGATCTCGCTTGCCGCGCCCGCAGCATCGAGGACGCCCGGCAGGATCCGGATATCGAGCCCCGAGTTCGCGCGCTCCTCGGTGAGGTCGCCCACATCAAGGCGTTCGCCAAGCGCGAGGGCTTGGTGCCGACCGACAGCTACGAAGACTTCGTGGCCCTCGATCGCGGCTCCGTCGTCTACGTCGTCACCGCCGCGCCGCCTCTCTCTCTCGAGCCGCTGCGGTGGGATTTTCCGATCGTGGGCAGCGTGCCCTATCTCGGCTGGTTCGACGAGCAGCGCGCCAGGCACGAGGCCGCGAAGCTGAAAAAGAAGGGCTGGGACGTCCACGTGCGGGGGGCGTCGGCCTATTCGACCCTGGGCTGGTTCGACGACGCCGTGCTCTCGTCGATGATCGACGACGGCGACGAGGCGATCGGGGAGCTCGCGGACACCATCATCCACGAGTCAGTGCACGCGACGATCTACGTCCCCGATCAGAGCGAGTTCAACGAGAGCCTCGCGGCTTTCGTGGCCGAAAAGCTCACGCCGCTGTGGCTCACCGAGCGCTACGGGGCAGGCTCGGTCGAGCTCGAGGCCTACCTGGAGAGCGAGCGCTACGCCGACGCGGTCCGCGCGCGGTTCGAAGCGGCGTACGCCCACTTGAAGGCGCTCTACGCGTCGAAGCGCTCCAAGGCCGAGAAGCTCGCCGAAAAGGAGCGCTACCTCGAGAACCTCTCGAGCGAGCTGTCGCTGGGCAGCGCCCTCAACAACGCGAGGCTCGCGGGCTACGACGCGTACCACGGCGGCGACGCGGCGTTCGCCGAGATGCTGGCGCGCTGCGGCACCGTCCGCGAGCTGATGAAGGCGGTGGCGACGGCAGAGCCCAGTGACTTCCCCGGCGAGCAGGCCGACGACGTCCTCCCGACGGTTCGGAAGCTCGCGGCTCGCTGCAAGAAGTGACGGCCCGAGGGAGCGTCGTCGATCGCCGACCCTATTGCTTGCCCGTCACGCGAATCGCCGCGCCGGTGACGGCGCGCGCCGCGTCCGAGACGAGGAACGTGATCATCTCGGCCACGGCGTCGAGATCGACGGCTCTCGCGCGATCGGCCGCGCTCATCCACTCGCGGTTCTGCGGGGTGTCCATCGTGCCGGGCAAGACGGCGTTCACGCGCACGCCGTGCTCCTTGCACTCGGCGGCCAAGCTCTCGGAGAACGAGAGCACCGCCGCCTTCGACGCGGAGTACGCGGCCTGCCCCGGCCCCGGGCCGAGCGCAGCCAAGCTGGCGAGGTGGACGATGCTCCCGGTGCCGCGCGCGAGCATGCGAGGCAGAACGGCGCGCGAGCACGCGACCGTCGCTCGCAGGTTGATCGCGAGCATGGCCTCCCAGTCCGTCCAGGCCGTGTCCATCACCCTTACCCCGCCGAGGAACCCGCCCACCGTGCAGACGACCCCGTGGATGGGCCCGAGCTCTTGCTCGGCGGGGATGACGACCGAGCGAACCGACGACTCGTCGGTGACGTCGCCGCCGGGCTCCTCGCGATGTCGCCCAGCGCCTCGCGGATGCGCTTCTCGTCGCGATCGACGAGGACGAGCTTGGCCCCGCGCGAGGCGAGGAGCTTCGCGGTCGCTGCCCCCAGATTGCCAGCGGCCCCGGTGACGACGACGACGCGCTTGTCGATATCGGTCATGCGGCGAACCTCACGCGAGACGCTCCGGAACGGAGCCTGGTAGATTCATAGCATGCGTCGCGTTCGAGCCCTCGGCGTCCTCGTGGCCGGCTCGGCGCTCGCATGCAATTTGGTCGTCTCGCTGGACGAGCTGCAGAACGGCGCGGGGGGGAGCGGCACCGCGTCCTCGGTCACGGGGCCGACGAACGGAAGCAGCGGCACGAAAGGGTCGTCGGGCGGCCCCGGCTCATCGGGCTCGAACGGCGGCGGCGGCGCAGGGAGCGGCGGCGCGCCCCCCACCTACGACACCTGCGTCGATTCGCTCGGGCCGGTGGTTCGGCTGAAGCTCGACGACGCCACGGGGGCCGGCGACGTGAACCTCGGGGAGTGGGGCGGTATGGCGGTGGGCGCGGGCGCGCGCACCATCGAGTCGCCCCTCGTCGTCGGCAGCATCGCCGCCACCAGCTTCTCGCCCGACGGCTCGCTCACGCTCGACGGCCCCGAGTTTTTCGGCACCCAGCAGGGCTACCAGCCGTTCTCGATCGCGTTCTGGGTCTCGGCGCCAGCGAGCTTCTCCGACGACGTCTTCGCGGTGTCGGCGGGTACGGCCCTCCTCTTCGTGCGCCTCGTCGAGCGCCAGAGTCAGGACGGCCTCGACTCGATCTCGCTCCGCTACGTGGACACGGCCATCGATCGCGGCGTCACCGAGAACGTCGACCTCGCCGATGGCGCGCCGCACTTCGTGGTCGCGGTCTACCGCCAGACGGCGGCTACGACGTTCGTCGGCGGCACCGCCGACGATCTCGTGATCTACGTCGACGGCGTACCGACGGCGAACCTCGCGACCGGGTCCGAGGTGCCGGTGCCCCCGATCGCCGCGCCCCTCGTGTTCGGCGGCGGGTTCGGCGGGCCGATCGACGAGCTCACGATCTTTCCGTTCGAGGTCTCCGCGGATGTGGCGGTGGCGCTCACCGCGTTTGGCCAAGGCGAAACGGCTGCGTGCCCAGAGCCCTGATGGCCCGGTTACGGCTACGCAGTCGGGGCCGCATGTACTAAGTTCTCGCGCATGGCCAATCCGACAGCCGTTTGCGAGACGTCCCTCGGCAGCTTTCAGGTCGAGCTCTTCGTCGACAAGATGCCGCTCACCGCGAACAACTTCATCAAGCTCGCCAAGGCGGGCTTCTACGACGGTCTGCACTTTCACCGTGTCATCGACGGTTTCATGCTGCAGTTCGGCTGCCCGCACTCGCGCGACCCCGAGAGCCGCCGGGCCGGCACGGGCGACGGTCCCGAGGGCACGATCAAAGACGAGCACCCGCCGGACGCGAAGCTCTCCAACGAGGTCGGCACCCTCTCGATGGCGAACACGGGCGCCCCGAACTCGGGCAGCTGCCAGTTCTTCGTCAACACCGTCCACAACGCCTACCTCGACTGGTTCTCACCCGGTCCGTCGAAGCACCCGGTGTTCGGCAAGGTGATCAGCGGCATGGACGTCGTTCACAAGATCGAGAAGACGCCCACGCGCCCCGACGACCGCCCGGTGACGCCGGTCAAGATGATCAAGGTGACGATCGAGGGCGCCTGAGCGCCCGCTCGTCGATCTTCTCCGTTCAGGCGATCCGCTCAGTTCAGCGAGCCCTCGGCGATCTCTTCACCGGCCGCGCTCTCGGCCGGTGAGAGATCGCCGTTTCCGTCCTCATCGCGGAAGAGCGACGGCGCGGCGCGCAGCGCCTGATCGAACTGCGCGATGACGGAGGGCGTAGTGGCATCGACGACGATGGTCGGCCCAGGGAACGAGTCCAGGTCGACCGATGCGATCATCGACGCGAGATCGAAGCCGATGATGAGCGGCTCGACCCCGCGGAGCTCGAAGGGCGTATCCGCGTCGAGCTTGAGCTGGAACTTTTGATCGGTGCGGATCGAAAAGGCGGTGCCGTCGGCTCGCCGGCCCGTCACGAGGACCGAGTGGCCCGCCAGCTCGGGCGGCGCCGTCGCAGGGAGCTCGGCGGCGTCGACGGCGTGGAGCGTGACGCGGAGCCGGCAGTACTCACCCGCGTCGACGTCGTACCGCGGCAGCTCGGTCACGACCCCGGCGCCCAAGAGGTCCGCGATCACCGGCCCCTGGAAATCGGGCGGGTCGCCGGCGGCGCCGGCGCCGCACGAACCGCCGGGGGTCAGCCGAAATTGTTCGATCGAGACCCAAACCGCGTCGACCTCGACGCCGTTGCTCAGCGTGAGCGCTTGCTCGCTCGCCGACGGCGCCTTTTCGTAGGCGCGAACGTTGTACGAGACGGTCGCGCCGTTGCCGACGTCCGTCCCACCCTTCGGCCCACAAGAGGACGCGAGCGCAATGGCGAGAGCGAGAAAGCTCGAGCGAGTCATCGACCCTCCGAAGGGTAGCAGAGCCCGCCCGGAGGGGGAGCCGTGTTCCGAGAGAACACGAATCGTGCCGCCCAGCCCGCAGCCTGACCGACGCTTCCGTTAGACTCCGAGGACCCGTGTCGTCAGCGCTGCCGTCCGTTTACGAGTACGTCGACTACCGCGCGTTCATGCGCGATCACTTCGCGGCGTCCAAAGCGGTCATGCCGCAGTACAGCTTCCGCTACTTGGCGCGGCGAGCCGGCTTCACGTCGTCGAACTTCCTCAAGCTCGTCATGGACGGCGACAGAAATCTGGGCCCGCAAGCGGTCGAGAAGGTGGCCAAGGCCATGAAGCTCGACGCCCACGAGATGGAGTTCTTCGGCCAGCTGGTCGCGCTGAACCAGGCGCAGACGGTGGCAGAGCGCAATCGGGCGTTCGAGCGCGTGGCCGCGAACCGCCGGTTCCGCGCGGCCCGCAAGCTCGACGGGCCGCTCTTCTCGTACCTCACCCGGTGGTACTACCCGGCGATCCGGGAGCTCGCCGCGCGGTCCGATTTCGTGGACGATCCCGCGTGGATCGCGTCACAGATCCAGCCGCCCATCGACGCTCGGCAAGCCAAGGCTGCCGTGGAGACGTTGACCAAGCTCGGCCTCCTCGTGCGTACACCCTCGGGGCGGCTCGAGCGAGGCGAAGCGAGCCTCACCACCGGCCACGAAGTCCGCAGCGTCGTCATCCCCGCGTACCACCTGCAGATGATCGAGCAGGCCGCCAAGGCGGTGGAGCGCGTCGCACCCGAGCAACGCGATGTGAGCGCCCTCACCGTCTGCATCAAGGAGTCCAGCCTCGGCGACCTCAAGGCGAAGATCCACCGGTTCCGCGAAGAGATGATGCACCGCTGCGACTCGGAAGAAGAGCCGGAGCGGGTCTACCAGCTCTGCATCCAGCTCTTTCCCCTGTCGAAAGGCAAGCCGACCGAGACGCTGAAGCCCGCGAAGAAACGGGCCAAGAGCGCCTGAGCGCCCCGCGTTCAACCTCGGCGGCGCTCGTACTCCCACAGATCGCCGAGCGGGCTCTCGCGGTCGCCGACGCGCTCGAGACCGCAGCGCTCGAGCACCCGCTGCGACGCGACGTGCCACGGCGGCGTGGCGGCGCGTACGACCGACACCCCCGGCTGGATGAGCGCCCACTCCACGCTCGCGCGCGTGGCCTCGGTCGCGTAGCCCTGACGCTGCGAGTCTTCTTCTACGCCGTACGCGACCTCGACCGAGCCGTCGCCGCCGGGGGCGCCGTGAAATACGACGCTCCCCACGACGCGGCGCTGGTCTCCGCGGGTGATCATCACCCGATCACCCCACAGCCGAACGTGTGGGTTCTCTTTGATAGCAGCGAGCGAGGCGAAGAACGCGCGCTCGATCAGCGCGCGGTTCGGCCACGCTCGCGGCATCACCGCGCCAAGCAGCTCTGCGGCTCGCGCGCGGTCGGCGGCGAGCACCGCCTCGACCAGCGAGACGTTGATCGGCACGAGCTCCAGCCGCGACGTGACGAGCACACCCACTCCCGCAGGATAGACCTCTCAGGCCGCGGCGGGCGACGAAGACTCCGATGACGCAGCGGGCAAAAGCTTCTTCCTCGTGATGCCGGTCGCCCAGCCGAGGATCGCGTCCATCATCCGGGTCGGGATGACGCGAAACAGGACGAGCGCTCCCCACGTCTGCTTCGGCACGACGTAGCGCGGGCGCGGGCGCCTGGCCGTCGCCGCGTGGACGATGGCGCGTGCGACGACCTCCGGCCCGACCGCGGTCGCGTCGAACTTCGCGCGCATCGCGTCGGCCTGCTCGATCGCCGGGGTCCAGGCCGACCCCGTCTTGCGCTCCGCGCCGCCGATCGCGACGTCGGCGAACTCGGTCTTGATCGCGCCAGGCTCGATGAGGCTGACCTCGATGCCGAAAGGCCTGAGCTCGATCCGCAGGGCATCGGAGAGCGACTCGACCGCGTACTTGGTGGAGTTGTACGCGCCCATGAACGGAAACGTCACGCGGCCCCCCATGCTGCTCACGTTGACGATGCGCCCGCGACCGCGCGCGCGCATCGTCGGGAGAAAGGCGCGGGTCACGGCCATCAGGCCGAACACGTTCGTGTCGTACTGCTTGCGGAGCGCCTCGTCCGAGATGTCCTCCAGCGGGCCGACCAACCCGTAGCCGGCGTTGTTCACCACCACGTCGACGCCGTGCCCGTCGGTGCGGCGCTCGATCTCGGCCTTGGCGTGCTCGATCGAGGCCTGGTTGGTGACATCGAGGACCATCGCCTCGAGCTTCAGCCCCGAGGCCTCACGGACCAGCGCGGCGAGCGCCTCCGTGCGGCGCCCCGTGGCGAACACGTGGTGCCCCGCCCGCGCGAGCTCGAGGGCCGCGGCGCGGCCGATTCCTGCGGTTGCTCCGGTAACGAGAATGACAGAACCGTTCATGACCGACTCCCTGCAAACGAGTTTGACGAAAGAATGAACATTCATTCCGCACGACCCACACGACAAAGGCCACGAGAGACCGCTCAATCGGACGGCTTGCGCAGCGCGTCCCAGAGCGCGTCCTCGACCCCCTGCTCGACCTTGGCGTCGACCTCCAGGCGCCCCTCCCACCCCGCCTTGAGCAGACCGACGATGGCGCCCCAAACCATCGCCCCGAGCGCCTCAGGCTTCACCCGGCGGGTGATCTTCAGCCTGTCGGCCTGCTCGAAGAAGAGCCGCGCCGGCTCGAGCGTCCGCTCTTCGATCGCGCGGCTCTCGGCGTCCAGGTACGGGGCGTGGTGGTGCGCCTCGAGGAACTGGAGCGCGAGCTTCTCTTTTTTGGCGAAGAGCATCGCGCGCACGAAGAAGTGGTGAAACTGCTGCCGCGGCGTGCCATCGAACGGAAAGTCGCCCATCAACGTGGCGGCGAGGGCGGTCTTGTAGCGCTTGAAGAGGGCGTTCACGAGCGCCTCTTTGCCGTCGAAGTATCGGTAGATCGTCCCGGCTGCGACCTTGGCGCGCTCGGCGATCTCGGGCACGGCCGTGCCGTGAAACCCGCGCTCGGCGAAGAGCTCGAGAGCCGCGCGGAGCACGGCCTCGCGCTTGTCGTCGGGCCGCTCGGCCGCGGCGGGTGTCTTGGTAGCGGTCGCTCTCGCCACGAATGAATGAATATTCATTCTTGCTCTTGAGCGCAAGCCCTCCGTGCGAAATGTGGACAGGGGCGCGCGCTGCCCGGCGGGCGGTTCCGCCCGGCGAGGTGCGTGGGTGCGAACATTCGCACCAAACGGCCAGGGCCCAACATCGCAGAACGTCGGTGTTCCCGCCCCACCTGGGCTCGCCGCTCTATGGCCGCGTTCCTGCACTCGGGGCTCACGTGGAACAGCGAGTCAGCCTCGTCGGCGATACAGGTCGCCACCGGCGTCCCAGAGAGGCGAGCGCCCTCTGGCTCTTCGGCAAGACGTTCCTAGCGCTCGTCGTCGTGTTCGGGATCGTGGCCGCGCTCGGGCTTGCCTACCGCGATCCGATCGAGCGAGCGGGGCGCTGGTTCATCGACGCCTTCGGCTACGCGGGCATGGGCTTCGGGACGTTCCTCGCCGACGGGCTCCACTTTCCCATCCCGCCCCAGTTCTACATGCTCGCCGTCGTCATCGATCAACGGCCCGTGCTCCCCGCCCTCGGCGCCATCACCGTCGGCTCGCTCGTCGGCGGCCACGTCGCGTACTTTCTCGCGAGCAAGGTGCGCTCGATCCCGTTTTTTCGCCGAGGTGCGCGACGGGCGGAGAAGACCATGCATAACCTCATCGAGCGGTTCGGCACCTGGGCGCTCGTGATCGGGAGCCTGACTCCCATCCCCTATTCGTTCCTCTGCTATCTCTCGGGGTTGAACCGCCTGCCGTACAAGAAGTTCGTGCTCTTGTGCGCGCTCCGCGTGCCGAAGATCGCGCTCTACTACGCCTTGGTGGCGCTCGGCTGGAGCATGTGATCGCGAAAGCTCCAGAACGTCGGCACGAGCAGCGCGGTCGCGAACGCCACGAGCAGCACCATCGTGCCCCCCGAGACGACGCTGATGGTGGGCGTCGTCAGGTAGGCCACCAACCCCGCCTCGGCGGTGGAGAGCTGGTTCGACGCGCCGATGAAGATCATGTTCACGCTCGACACGCGACCACGCAGCTCGTCGGGGGTGACCGTCTGCACGAGCGTCGTTCGCCCGACGACGCTGACCTGGTCGGCCATGCCGGCGATCGCGTACGCCGCGAGGCTGAGCGGAAAGCTGCGCGAGAGGCCGAACACGATCGTCGCCAGGCCGTAGGCCACGACGGAGACGAGGATGGCGCGGCCGAGGCGGTGGATCGGAGGAAACAGAATGAGCGCCACGCTGGTCAGCAGCGCGCCGATCTCGAAGCTCGAGGCCAGGATGCCGTAGCCCGCTTCGCCGACCTTCAGGATGTCATTCGCGTAGACGGGCAGGAGCGCGGTGGCGCCGCCGAAGATCACCGCGAACAGATCGATGCTCATCGCCGCGAGCACGACCTTCTGGCCTTTCACGAACACCAAACCCTCGCGCAGCCCCGAGAGTGAGACCGCGCGCTTCGAGGCCGTCCCCACCACGGCCGTCACGCGCAGCACCAGGATCATCGAGAGCACGTAGAGGCCCGACGCGACGAGGTACGCG
>CALKVR010001171.1 GCA_938004815.1 uncultured Polyangiaceae bacterium
GGGATGAACGCCGGGCCTGACGGTGGTGTCATTTGGGGTATCGACCTCCAGACGGGGGTCCCCGTGCCGATCGCCCAGCAGGCGGGCCGGCCGCGCGGCCTCGTGACGTTGCCGAGCGGGCTCGTGGTCGCCACCGACATCTTGCGGCACGACATTCGCCTCTTCGACGCGTCGACGGGCACGTTCACTCCGCTCGCGGGGCAGGCGAGCTGCCCCGACTTCGCCGATGCCTCGGCGGGCGCCGACGCGCGCTTCAACCGCCCCTACGGCGTCGCCCTCACCCCTGCCGGCGACCTCGTCGTCGCGGATCAAGAGAACCACCGCATCCGCCTCGTCGAGATCGCGACGGGCGCGACGACCACCCTCGCCGGCGACGGCACGGCCGACATGGTCGATGGGTACGTCGAGGACGCTCGGTTCTCACAGCCGCACGACGTCGCCGTCGACGCGGCGGGGGTCATCTACGTCTCCGACCGCGGCAACCACCGCATCCGCCGGATCAACCTGACGACGGGCGTCGTGGAGACGATCGCGGGGGGCGACCAAGAGGGGTTCGCCGACGGCGACGGCGAGCTAGCCCGGTTCTTCGGGCAAGAGGGGCTGGAGGTCTCGTCCGACGGGTCGACGGTGTACGTCGTCGACGGCACGCTGGGCGTGCCGGGGCCGTACAATCGCGTGCGCAAGATCACGGTACAATGAGGGGCAACATGTCGAGCACGCGGATCTCAACCCAAGGCGCCAGCGTCATCCTCACCGGGCTCGCTTTGACGGCGTGCTCCGGCGACATCCCGGATCAGTACGCGGCCTACGGCATTCCCCCCAGCCCCGATCGCGTCGCCAAGATCGACAAGATCACGCAGGGGACCGGGCGCATCCAGTACAAGATCACGTACGAGGTGCCGTTCGACCCGCCCGCCTACGCCAAGGCGAGCTCGGCCATCCTGAAAGACGGCTACATCGAAAAGGCGTCCGGCATGTACACCGGGCCCAAGGGGTCGTTCGAGTTCACGTGTGTGACGGCGAGCCCTGCGTACTGCTTTCTGACGGTCGACCCGGACTAGGGTTCGCCGCCGCCGCGTGGTCGCGCCCGGTGAGCCGCCCGAGTTGGCGGCGGCTCCAGGCCGAGACGTCGTCGAACACCGAATAGAAGACGGGCGTCGCGAGCAGCGTCAAAAAGAGCGCGAGCGTCTGCCCGCCGATGATGACGAACCCGGTCGCGCGGTTGGTGCCGGCGCCCGCGCCGCTGGAGGCGACGAGGGGGATCATGCCGGCGACGAAGGCGACCGTGGTCATGAGGATGGGGCGCAGCCGGTCCCTGTTGGCGTGCAAGATCGCCTCGAGCCGCGGCAAGCCCTCACGGCGGAGCTGAATCGTGTGGTCGATCTGGAGGATGCTGTTCTTCTTCACCACGCCGAAGAGCACGAGGATACCCAGCGCCGAGAAGATGTTCAGCGACTGGCCGAAGATGATCACGCTGATGAACGCGAACGGGATGGTCAGCGGCAGGCTGATCAGGATCGTGATCGGGTGCAGCCACGACTCGAACTGCGCCGCGAGCACCAGGTACATGAAGATGAACGACAACAAGAACGCCAGCAAGAAGCTGCTGAACGCGCGGGCGAGCTCGCGCGACTGCCCGACCGGAAAGAGCTGGTAGCCGGGGTCCATCTTGAGCTCCTCGGCGCGCTTGTAGGCGGCGTCGAGCACCGTCTGCTGCGAGTAGCCAGGCAAGAGGTTCGCGTAGAGGTAGACCGTCTTGCGGCGGTTGTAGCGGTCGATGCGGCTCGGCCCCGCGCCCTCTTCGAACTCGACGACGTTCTCGAGCGCGACCGTACCCAGCTTGTTCGACGGTACCTGGAGCTTCTTCAGCGAGTCGACGTCGACACGAGCCGAGGGGATGGCGCGGACGAAGACGTCGTACATCTCGCCGTTCTCGGCGTAGTTCGACACGTCGTAGCCGCCGACCAGGATGCGGAGCGCGCTCGCGATGTCGACGACGCTGACCCCCAGCTCGGCCGCCTTTTTGCGGTTGATGACCGTCCGCACCTCGGGCTTGCCGGTGACGAACGACGTGTCGCTGTCGGCTACACCGGGCGACGACTTGATCGCGCTCATGATCTCGGCCGTGTACGCCTCGAGCTTGTCGAGATCGGTGCCCTGGAGCTGGAGCTGGATCGCGGCGGCGGGCCCGCCGCCGGAGAACGCGGGGATGGGCCCGACCTGTACGCGCAGATCGTACTGCTTGGTGTACGCCTCGGTGAGCTTGCGCGCGTCGACCGTCACCTGTTGCTGCGTCTTCTCGCGCTCGGCGGCGGGCGTGAGCTTGACGTAGACCGTCGCCAGGTTGGGCGTGCGCTGGGCGTCGTCGCCGATGGTCGTGACCGCGTACTTCACCTCGGGGAAAGCCTCGACCTCGGCGCCGATGCGCGTCGCGATGATACGCGTCTGCTCCAGGCTGGTGCCCTCGGGCGCCCGGATGGTGATGCCGAACTGCGACTCGTCCTCATCGGGGAGGAAGTTCTTGTTGGCCGCCGCGCCGAGGGGGACGATGCTCACCAGAACGCCGACCGTCGCGAGCACGATCACCCAGCGCCGGCGCATGGCCCAGCCGAGCACCGCCATGTAGGCGCGCTCGACGTAGTCGTAGAAGCGAGAGATCTTGTCGAGGCGGAGCAGCAGCACGAGCTTCCGCAAGACGCTCGGTGGGCGGGGCTCGTCGGCAGCGTGCTTGTCATGCGCCTTGAGCATCCGGGCGCTCATCATCGGCGTGAGCACGAAGCTCACGATCATCGACACGCCGATCGAGAAGGCCATCGTGAGCCCGAACGAGTTCATGAACCGGCCCACGACGCCGCCCATGAACGCGACCGGCAAGAACACCACGATGAGCGACAGCGTGGTCGCCAGGACGGCGAGGCCGATCTCTTTCGTGCCGTCGAGCGCGGCCGTGATCGGGTCTTTGCCCTTTTCCTCGATGTGCTTGTAGATGTTCTCGAGGACGACGATCGCGTCGTCGATGACGATGCCGACCGCCAGCGTCAGGCCCAGCATCGTGAGCGTGTTGAGCGTGAAGCCGAACGCCCGCATCAGCGCGAACGTGCTGATGATGCTCACCGGGATGCTGACGGCGCTGATCAGTGTCGTGCGCCAGTTGCCGAGAAAGAAGAAGACGACGAGCGCGGCCAGCAGCGAGCCGAGCACGAGGTGCTCTTTGACGGCGCTGATCGCGTTGCCGATGAACTCGGACTGGTCGCGCGCGACCTCGACCTGGTAGCCCTTCGGCAAGAGCGGCGCCATCTCTTCGAGGCGCTCTTTGACGTTGTGGACGACCTCGACCGTGTTCGACCCGCTCTGCTTGCGGATGCTCAAGAGGACGGCGGGCTTGCTCTGCTTGTAACCGACCGACTCGGGCTCGGCCATGCCGTCCTCGACGGTGGCCACGTCCTTGAGGGTGATCGTGTAGCCGCCGCGTGAGGTGATGGCGACGTCGGCGAGCTCTTCGACCGTCTTGACGCGGCCCAGGGTGCGGAGCGTCAGCTGTCGATCACCGCGCTCGAGGCGGCCGCTCGGCAGCTCGACGTTCTGGGCGCGGAGCGCGCGCTCGACGTCGAGCGGCGAGAGGTCGAGCTTCTTCAGCTTGTCGGGGTCGATCCAGACGTTGATCTGCCGGCCGCGGCCGCCGATGAGCGTGACCTGACCGACGCCGCTGATGCTCTCGAGCTGCCGGCGGACCTTCTTGTCGGCGAGCTCGGTCACCTCACGCACGCTGCTCGGGCCCGAGACGACGAGCGTCAGGATGGGCGTGGCGTCGGGGTCGCCCTTGGCGATCGTCGGGCGCTCAGCGCCCTCGGGCAGGTTGGCGAGGATGCCGCTGACCTTCTCGTTCTCCTCTTGGGCGCCGACGTTCACGTCCTTTTCCAGGACGAACTGAACGAAGACCTGGCTGACGCCCTCGACCGAGACGCTGCGCAGCTCGTCGATGCCGCTGATCGTGTTGACGGCGGACTCGATGCGGTCGCTGACCTCGTTCTCGACCTGCTCGGGCGCGGAGCCGGGC
>CALKVR010001172.1 GCA_938004815.1 uncultured Polyangiaceae bacterium
CGCGCTGCCTCGAGCATGCCCTTGAGGATCGGCGTGACCGCGAAGGTGGGGAAGGGCTGGAACCCGTTCGGGCTCATCTCGTAGACGTAGGCGAGCTCCTTGTCGTCGAGCGGGTTCGCGGCGGCGCCGATCGAGAGGGCGTAGAGCTCGAGGTCGCGCGCGTCGTACTTGGTCTCGAAGGGCGGCATCTCGAAGCCGAGCGCCTGGTCGACGTCGATGAAATCGTTGCCGCCCTTGCTCTTCTTTTGCGCGTTCTCTAGCACCGGCTGCATCGACTCGTTGATGTTCGAGGGGTGCGTGGTCTTGGTGAAGCCGCTGACGTCGCTCCAGGCCTTTTTCACCGAGTCGACGGTGAACGGTCGGCCGTTGGCGAACACCTTGCCCGCCGAGCGCTCCCACCTGAGCTTGGCCATGAAGCCGCCGCCCACCTCGAAGGTGCCGCCGTTCTCCTGGCAGCTCTCGTGGCAGAGGTACGCGACGAGCGGCGAGACGACCTCGGGCTTGAGGGCCTCGACGAGCTCGGGGGGCAGCACCGTCTCGGTGAGGCGCGAGCCGGCGATCGGCGCGATGACGTTCGACAGGACGTTGTACTTCTTGCCCTCGAGGGCGAGCGTTTGGGCGAGACCGATGACACCCATCTTGGCCATCGCATAGTTCGCCTGGCCGAAGTTGCCGTAGATGCCGGCCGCCGACGACGTCATCACGATGCGACCGAACTTGTTGTCGCGCATGTGGTTCCACGCCGCCTTCGTCACGCGCATCGAGCCGAGCACGTGCACGCGGTAGACGAGGTCCCAGTCCTCTTCTGTCATCTTCACGAACGAGACGTCGCGGAGGATGCCGGCGTTGTTGACGACGATGTCGAGCTTCTTGAAGTGGTCGAGCGCGGCCTGAACGATCTTGTCGCCGCTCTCGACCGAGTCGTAGTTGGCGACCGCGTCGCCGCCAGCGGCCTTGATCTCGGCGACCACCTTTTCGGCGGGGCTCTTGTCGGCGCCCCCACCGTGCATGCCGCCACCGAGGTCGTTCACGACGACCTTGGCGCCTCGGCTTCCCAGAAGAAGGGCGTGGGATCGACCTAGGCCGTTCCCCGCACCGGTGACGATGGCCACGCGGCCATCGAAGCGGAGCTCGCTCGACATGGCTGAAACCTCCTGCCGATCTCCGCCCGAATGGGTCGGAGTCGGATATTTCGTGTGCGAAGCTTTACCCCAGAGACTGGGCGCGTCAAGCGGTGCAGACAACGAGCGTCATCCGCGGTACCCGGAGGCCGTGCGACCCTGGATCGGAGCCCTTTTTGCGTTGCTCGGTTGCGCGTCGCCGGCTGCCGACTGCCCGCCGTGCGCGTCGGCCTCGGCCGCCCCCGCCGCCCTCTCGGGCTCCGGCGCCCCGGCTGGGACAGGCTCTGCGGCGGCCGCGGCCGACGAGATCACGTTCCGCAAAGAGGGCGCGCGCGTCACCTCGATGTCGAGGGACGACATCGTGAAGGTCGCCCCGCCCGAGACGGTGAAGCAGCTCGACCCGTACTACAACCGTGAGAAGACGTACCGCGCGGTGCCGCTCGCCGCCGTCGTCGAGCGCGCGTTCAAGGGCGAGAGCGATCTGCCGCAAAAGGAGTTCGTGCTGCGCGCCAAGGACGGTTACACGGTGCCGCTCCGCGGCTCGAAGGTGTTCGAGCGAGGCGCCTACATCGCGTTCGAGGACGTCGAGGTTCCGGGCTGGGAGCCGATCGGGCAACAGCGCGCGAACCCGGCGCCGTTCTATCTCGTGTGGGCCAACAAGGACCAGACGAACCTCGAGACGCACCCGCGCCCCTATCAGCTCGTCGCCATCGAGATCGCGCGCTTCGAGGACGTGTTCCCCCGCACGGTGCCGACGGGCATGGCCGCCGACCATCCCGCGCAGAGAGGCTTCGCGCTCTTTCGCGAGCAGTGCATCCACTGTCACGCGATCAACCGACAGGGCGGTCGCGTCGGCCCCGAGCTCAACGTGCCGCAATCGATCGTCGAGTACCGCCCGGCCGATCAGATCAAGGCGTACATCAAGGACCCCCTCACGTTCCGCTACTCGACGATGCCGGCACACCCGTCGTTCAGTGATTCGGACCTCGACGCGCTCGTCGCCTACTTCACGGCGATGAAGGATCGGAAGCAGGACGACCCGCCCAAGCCCTGATCTCTCAATGATCTCGAAAACCGCGAAAATAGGCGGTTATCGAAGTGAATGACCTGCTCGCCGGAAACTGGACGCGCACGCAGGTACTGCTTAAAAGAGCAGTCATGCTGAACGCGTCGCTCCACAACGTGCTCCACGCTCTCTACGTCCTCGCCTCACAGGACTGTCATGCAACGGTGCTCCGCGTCGCGAAGAAGGCGGGCCTCTCACGCGGCGAGGTCGAGTCGGCCTTGGCCGCCCTCGACCGCGC
>CALKVR010001173.1 GCA_938004815.1 uncultured Polyangiaceae bacterium
ATGTCGCCGCGGCCGAGGACCTTCATGCCGATCACGCCGATGCCCCTCTCACGCGCGAACGGGAGGACGGTGGTGAGAAACGGCGCACGGCGCGGGTCGGCGGGGTTCATTGCGGCGAGGACGGCGTCGACCGGGTAGCGGCGCATCGCCTCTACGAGGATGGCAGGATCGTGATGACCGGTGACGCCCACAAACCTGACACGACCGTCAGCTTTGGCGGCCTCGACCGCTTCGATCGCGCCGCCCTTGCCGAAGATCTCGTCGAGCTCGTCGCGGGTGCGCAGATCGTGGAGCTGCCAGATGTCGAGCCGATCGGTGCCGAGGCGCCTCAGGCTGTCGTCGAGGAGGCGAAGCGAGCCGTCGCGGCTGCGGATGTGGGTCTTGCTCGCGAGGATCACGCGGTCTCGCGCCGCCGACCCGGCCTGGCGGAACGCAGCGCCGTAGTAGTCCTGGCTCGAGGCGTAGGCGGGCGCGGTGTCGCAGTACCGAACGCCGTGCTCGAGCGCAGCGAGCACGACCGGCACCGCCTCGGCCGCGCGACCGCTCGTTCGCAACACACCCTCGCCACCGAGCGAGGTCGGCTCCTTTTTCTTCTTCGCCTTCTTCTTCTTCGGCGCGTCGGCGGCCTTCTTGTCCTTGGCCCCGTCCCGCTCCTTGACCTTGTCGTCGTCCCGCTTCTTTTTGGAGGACGCGGCCCGCGCAGCCAGGATCTTGTCGGCCTCTCGCTGCGCCTTGCCGCCGTAGCAGCAGCGGAAGCCTGTCGAGTAATCGTGGTACTTGGCGTCGTGCGCGCCGGTTCGGTACTCGCAGCCTTTGCCGTTGATGCTCGTGTCCAGGTAGAACCCGCCGCGGAACGTCCCCTTCGGGTCGGCCGTCCACTCGTGCAGGTTGCCGACCATGTCGAAGACTTTGTAGGCGTTCTTGCACTTGGCGAACGCGCCCGTCTTGGCGACCGTGCCCTTCATCTTGTTGAGGCGCGGGTCGTTCATGTTCTCGCGGGTGTACGCACTCTGCTCGGGCGGCTCGTTGTTGCCCGGCCCGAAGAGCAGGTTGAAGCTCGAGATGCCGCTGTCGTTGCAGCGGCCCGCGACGTGCTCTTCACCGTACGGATACAGCGTGGGGCTCTTGCCTTTGCACGCCGTCAACCACTCGTCGTCGGTGCACAGGCGCTTGCCCGCGTTGAGGCAGGCCTCTTCGGCCTCGTTGCGGCTGATGTAGCCCTGCGGCGTGCGGCCCTTCTTGCTGACCGCCATGACGTGCGCGCCCTCGATGGGCTCGAACGGCGAGTGGTTGCCCGTCACTTTCGGCGCGCGCTTGCCCTTGCGCGGGCTCGCGACCGTCGCGGTCGCTGCCTCGTAGCGATCGATGCAGAAGGCGCCGCCGATCGACGCCATCCCGTCGGGGCAGTCCCCCGCCTCGGCGGACCGAACGAGCTCGGGCCCCTCGTCCCACTCCCGCCCCGGGCCCGGCATCGCGAGGGCGAGGATGCCCGCCGCGAGCGCCGCCGCGTAGAAGGGCCCCGTACGCCTTCGTGCCATGGTAGGGACTGAGAGCACGACCCGGCAGTTCTTGCGACAAAACGGCACGCGCGTCCATGCTCCACGACCAAAGCCCGCTCCCGCGAGCGCTCTTCAAGCAAGCGCCCGAGGACTTCGTGGTCGAAGAAATCCCCGCGTACCAGCCCTCGGGCGCGGGTGAGCACCTCTACGTCACCTTCAAGAAGCGCCTCTTGACGACGGACGACGCGGTGCGGCTGCTCGCCCGCGCCCTGGGGTCGGACCCGCGGCAGGCGGGCTGGGCGGGGCAAAAGGACAAGGTCGCGGTGACGACGCAAGCGGTGACGATCGCAGTGCCGATCAAGGTCGACCCCGAGCCGCTCCTCGCGAAGCTCGACGACGACCGGATCCAGGTCCTCTCGGTCGCCCGGCACAACGGCAAGCTCAAGCCCGGCCACCTCCACGGCAACCGATTCGACATCGTGCTTCGCGGTCTCGGCGAGGCCGACGGCGCCGCCGTCGCCGAGAGCCTCGGCCGCGCGGCCGAGGGCGTCCCCAACGCCTTCGGCCCCCAGCGGTTCGGTCGAGACGGCGACAGCCCCGACCGGGCCCTCGCGTGGTTGGCGGGAACGGCCCGCCCCCCGAAGGACAGGCGCGATCAGCGCATGCTCTTTTCCGCGCTTCAGTCGCTGCTCTTCAACGAGCTGCTCGCCGCGCGCGTCGCCGACGACACGTGGGCCACCGTCCTGCCCGGTGACCTCGCCAAGAAGCATGACACCGGTGGCCTCTTCATCGTGCCCGCGGCCGGCCCCGAGCTCGACGATGCGCGGGAGCGCGCGCGAGCCAAGACCCTCTCGGCCACGGGCCCCATGTTCGGGGTTTCGATGCGGTGGCCCGAGGGCGAGGCCCTCGAGCGGGAGCGCGCCGTGCTCGCGGCGCGAGGCCTGACCCCCGAGAGCTTTCGGGCCGCCCGCGCGCAGGGCGAAGGCACCCGGCGGACCCTCCGGATCGTGCCGGAGGACGTCACGGTCGAGCGAGCGGCGGACACCCTCCGCGTGCGTTTCGTGCTCCCCAAAGGGGCCTACGCCACCACCGTGCTCGCGCGCGCATGCGCCCTGGAAGAAAAACGCAACGCCGAGGTTCGTCCCCTGGAGGGCAATCCCACGGCGGGGCCCGAAGGGGCCGATCCGCCTGAAGCCGACCCCGTCACCGAGGCGTAACCACCCCAGTTCGTGCTCGACATCGCCCCGATAGAGTAGCAAGAACATGGGCCCCACCCCGGCAG
>CALKVR010001174.1 GCA_938004815.1 uncultured Polyangiaceae bacterium
CCGCCGCACCGCCCAAGAGGACGAACGCGACGACGCCGATGATGGCGAGGCTGGCGCCGCCGCCCTTCTTCGCCGCGGGCGCGGGCGGTGCGGGGTAGACCTGACCGCCGCCGGTCGGTACGCCGCCCGGCGCCGCGTAGGGCGGGGGCCCACCGATGTCGCCGGCCATCGTCTTGGCCGGTGCCGTGATGCCGGGGCCGACCGCGTCGGGAAAGAGCGGCTCGCCGACCTGCGTGCCGCCCGCCCGGCCGCTCGGTGCGCCGGCCATCGCGCCCGCCGCGATCATGGCCGTGCCCCCGCTACCGGGGTTGGTCGGGATGCCGCCCACGCCACTGCTGCCGAGCCCGATCGCGCTCATCCGCGCCCCGCCGAGCGTCAGCTC
This sequence comes from uncultured Polyangiaceae bacterium, assembly GCA_938004815.1. Taxonomy (GTDB): domain Bacteria; phylum Myxococcota_A; class Polyangia; order Polyangiales; family Polyangiaceae; genus Xiheicaenibacterium. Next base: position 383 of record CALKVR010001174.1, read on the forward strand.
CTCGAAGAAGTCGCGCACCGTCGTCGGGCGTTGCCCCGGCTCTTTGGAGAGCGCGCGCATGACCGCCTGCTTCATCTTGTGCGGCACGTTCGCGCCCGCGGCCGTGGCCTCGAACGGGAACGGCTGAGCGCTCATGTGCTGCGTCATCCATTGCCAGGGGGTGTCCGCCTCGAAAGGCAACCGTCCTGTCAGCATCTCGTACACGACGATGCCGAGCGAGTAGACGTCGCTGCGCGCGTCGAGCTCTTTGCCGGTGAACTGCTCGGGGCTCATGTACGGCGGCGTTCCGAGGATCGTGCCCTGCTGCGTGAGCTTCTGCTCGGCCTTGGTCTCCTTCGACTCGGCCTTCTTGGCGATGCCGAAGTCGAGCACCTTGACCACGTCCTCTTCGCCCGCGCGCGTGGTGAGGAAGATGTTGGCCGGCTTGAGATCGCGGTGCACCACGCCCTTGTCGTGCGCTTCTTGGAGCGACCCGCAGACCTGCCCGACGATGCGGTCGACCCGCTCGGGCGGGATGGGCTGGCCCTGAGCGAGCAGATCGTCGAGCGACTTGCCCTGAAGCAGCTCCATCGCGATGTAGAGCTCGCCCGAGCCCTCGATCTGGCCGAAGTCGTACACCTTGATCGTGTTCGGGTGCTCGAGCTCGCTGACCGTCCCGACCTCGCGCATGAACCGGGCGACCGTCTGCGGATCTTTGGCGAACTGCGAGAGCAGCGTCTTGACCGCGACCTTGCGGACGCTCGTGCCCATCTGCTGCTCGCCGTCGTAGACGCGGCCCATCCCGCCCTCGCCGAGCACGCCCGTGATGCGGTAGCGGCCGCCGACGGTCTTGCCGATGAGGGGGTCGGCGTCAGGCGCCTTCTGGACGGGCAAGGGCGCGCCGCACTTCGCGCAGAACCGGGCACCGTCGATGTTCGGGGTATGGCAGGCCAGACACTCCATATTTTTCTTCAGTCGGGCGCGGGCACAGGCACGGCCACGGGCAGTATGACGCAGAACCCCGAGACGAAGTTCTCGGCTGAGCGCATGCTCGCGCGGGGTAAGAGGCTAGCGCAAGGCTTTGACGGGCTGCGACAGAAGAGGATGGAACAGCCTTCGCAGAGGTCGCCTTGACACGCCTTTTGCTAGGCGCTAAAAGGCCATCCCCCTTCGGCCTCGGTCTTGCACTCCGCATGTTCGACACCTCGTCGCTCATCCGGGGTGGCTGGTGAGGTGCCCGCGCAGTTCTCCCGACTGCGACGGGTACGACATCAGCCCCAGGGTCCCGCCCGCCGCTCTGCGGCAGCGCCCCTCGGATCGTCAGGTCGGGTGTGGGGGACCGTCGATTCTCCCTGCGTTCCTGGGGGCGAACGGGCGGCGCAAACGAACAGCGTTGACGGCCGGGTGCGCAAGCGTCAAAGGCCGCGATGTCAGAGGCGCACGAAGGCGGAAGAACGAAAGAGAAACGCTGGCGTAGCTCAACCCGGCAGAGCACCTGCCTTGTAAGCAGGGGGTTAGGGGTTCAACTCCCCTCGCCAGCTCACCTGCAAGAGAGAACGAAGAACGAGAGAAACCCAGATCCACAAGCAAGCCGACCCTCGCGTGGTTGAGAAACTTACGGAGGGTTGCCCGAGCGGCCAAAGGGAGCAGACTGTAAATCTGCCGTCTAATGACTTCGATGGTTCGAATCCATCACCCTCCACCGGGCACGACGAGCGGTCGGCTAGCGCCCACGCGGGAGTAGCTCAGTTGGTAGAGCGTCAGCCTTCCAAGCTGAACGTCGCCGGTTCGAATCCGGTCTCCCGCTCCAGGCCCACCTAGCTCAGTTGGCAGAGCACGTCCTTGGTAAGGACGAGGTCGTCGGTTCGATCCCGATGGTGGGCTCGAGAGAGCAGTCGAAGTTCGAGAAGTGTCGCTGTGATTCGCACCCCGACGGGCGCGAATGTCGTTCTGAAAGGAACTCGCGAAGATGGCCAAAGAGAAATTCAACAGGACGAAGCCCCACGTCAACGTCGGCACGATCG
>CALKVR010001175.1 GCA_938004815.1 uncultured Polyangiaceae bacterium
TCGTCGGCTCGATCGCAGGTATCGCCCTCGCGATCACGGGAACCATCCTCGTCGAGCACGAGCTCCACGGCCTGAACGAAGAAGAGGGCGACGAGCACGATGAGCACGGTGAGGAAGGGCACGGCGAGGACGACCACGCTGGGCACGGCCATGACGAGCACGCCGCCGGCCGCGTGAAGCTTACCGACGAAGCGCGCAAGAACGGCGGCATCGAGGTCGCTGACGCGGGCCCTGGGAAGGTTTCGGCGGTCCTCTCACTCCCTGGAGAAATGAGGCTCAACGCTGACGCATTGTCGCACGTCACGCCTCGCATCTCGGGGACGGTCCGCGATGTGAAGAAGAAGGTCGGCGACGCAGTGAAGAAGGGCGAGACGCTCGCCCTCCTCGACAGCCGGGAGCTCGCGGACATTACACGGGAGGCGCGAGCGGCGACCGAGCGCGTCAAGCACGCCGAAGCAAACCTGGAACGGGTCGAGAAGCTGCACAAGGACTCGATCGTCGCTGAGAAGGATCTGCTCACCGCACGCAAGGAGGTAGCTGACGCCAAGATCGATCGGGACGCAGCGGGGCAAGCCCTGGCTGCCGCCGGTTCATCGGGGGGTGGTTCGGGCTACCCCCTCCTCGCCCCGTTCGATGGCACCGTCGTGCAAAAGCACGTCGCGGTCGGCGAAGTTCTGAAAGAGGACACGCGGGCCTTCGTCGTCGCGGATCTCTCGAAGCTCTGGGTCGAGGTGAGCGTCTTTGCCAAGGACCTCGCGCGCGTCGAGATCGGCCAGCCCGCCCGCATCCGCGCGGACGGCATCTCCGAGCCCGTCGTGGGCAAGATCGACTTTATCTCTGCGCTCGCGTCGGAGACGACACGATCCGCCGGAGCGCGAATCGTCCTCGACCGACCCGGACCGCAATGGAAGCCGGGGCTCTTCGTAACGGCCGACGTCGCAATTGAAGAGACGGACGCCGCGGTCGTCGTTCCTGACGCCGCTGTCATGACTCTCGAAGGCAAGCCCGTCGTCTTCGTCGAAGAAGAGGGCGCGTTCGAAGCGCGCCTGGTCGGCCTGGGTAGGGCGGGCTTTTCCTCGAAAGTGCCCGTCGTCGAGATCGTGCACGGCCTGAAGACGGGCGAGCGCTACGTCATCAAGGGCGCCTTCACCTTGAAGGCAGAGCTCGGCAAGGGCGCCGCAGGCCACGACCACTGAGGAGGCAGCCATGATGCGACTCCTCGCCCGCCTGCTTCGGTTCTCGGTCACCTACCGTTGGCTCGTCGTCGCCCTCACGCTCGCGGTCGGTGCGTTTGGGGCCTACAACTTCACGCGGCTGCCCATCGACGCGGTTCCTGACATCACGAACGTCCAGGTCCAGATCAACACCCCCGTGCAGGCCTTGGGGCCCGTCGAGGTGGAACGCCAGATCACCTATCCGATCGAGGCCGCCATGGGCGGCCTGCCCAACCTCGAGCAGGTTCGATCCCTGTCTCGGTTCGGCCTTTCGCAGGTGACGCTCGTGTTCGCCGACGGCACGGATATCTACTGGGCGCGCCAGCTGGTCGCCGAACGCCTCGCGTCGGCGAAGAGCTCGCTTCCCGCCGACAGCGAGCCGCAGCTCGGCCCCATCGCAACGGGTCTGGGCGAGATCTACATGTGGTCCATCGAGGCGTCGCCGGAAGCGAGACGCCCGGACGGCAAGCCATACGACTTGGTCGACCTCCGAACGATTCAGGACTGGGTCGTACGCCCCCAGATTCGGACTGTCGAGGGAGTGACCGAGGTCAACGCGATCGGGGGCTACGAGCGCCTGTACCAGTTGGCGCCCGACCCCACGAGCTTGGTTGCTCAGGGGTTGTCGTTCCAAGACGTGCTGACGGCGCTCGAGAAGAACAACGGCGCTTCGGGCGGCGGTTATGTCGAGAACAAGGGCGAGCAATACCTCGTCCGAACGGCTGGCTTGCTCCGTGACGAGGCCGACATCGAACGCGTCACGCTCACCACGCGAGACGGCATCCCCGTCCGGGTCATGGACGTGGCCGCCGTCGAGATCGGGCGCGACTTGCGGACAGGCGCCGCGACTGTCGACGGCCAAGAGGCTGTGATCGGCACCGCGATCATGCTCGTGGGCGAAAACAGCCGAAACGTCTCAACCCGCGTACGTGAGCGCCTGGAGCAGGTGCAAAAGTCGCTTCCCCCCGGCGTGAGGGTCCGGACGCTCTACGACCGGACCTATCTGGTCAACGCCACGCTCCACACCGTCGCGAAGAGCCTCTTGGAAGGCGCGGCGTTGGTCATCGCCGTCCTCTTCCTCCTCTTGGGGAACCTGCGGGCGGCCGTGATCGCCGCGCTGGCCATTCCCTTCAGCATGCTCATTGCCGTAACCGGCATGCTCGAGACCCGAACCAGCGGTAACCTCATGAGCCTCGGCGCCATCGACTTCGGCTTGGTCGTCGACGGCTCCGTCATCATCGTCGAGAACTGCATCCGCCGTTTCGCCGAAGAGCAGCACCGACTCGGTCGCGAGCTCACGCGTGAGGAGCGCATCGAGCTGGCTTACGAAGCCTCGCAGGAGGTCCGGAAAGCGACGCTCTTTGGCGAGCTCATCATCGCCATCGTCTACCTGCCGATCCTCACCCTCACCGGTATCGAGGGAAAGATGTTCGGGCCGATGGCGATCACGGTCGTGCTCGCGCTCGCGGGGGCCACGGTGCTCTCGATGACGCTCATCCCAGCGCTCGTCGCGATCTTGCTCAGCGGCAAGGTAAGTGAAAAGGAGAACTTCTTCTTCCGCCACGCGAAGGGCGCCTACGACCGGGTCTTGACCGTCGCCCTCTCCAACCGTCCGGCGGTCATCCTCAGCGCCGCTTTGTTCCTCGGCTTCTCGGGAGCCGTCGCGTTCACGCTCGGCAGTGAGTTCGCCCCTAAGCTGTCGGAGGGCGCGCTCGCCATCCAGCCCGCGCGAATCCCGTCGGTCGGCATCAGCACGAGCGTCGAGATGCAGATGACGCTCGAGCGCGTCATCCGCGAGAAGTTCCCCGACGAGATCGGCGAGATCTTCGCCCGCACCGGCACGGCCGAGGTCGCCACCGATCCGATGGGGCCGAACGTCTCTGACACGTACCTGATGCTCAAGCCTCGCGAGGGCTGGACGAAGGCATCGACCCAGGAAGAGCTAGCGACCGCCATTTCCAAGGAGCTCAAGAACCTGCCAGGGCAGAATTTCGAGTTCAGCCAACCCATCGAGCTCCGCTTCAACGAGCTCATCTCGGGCGTTCGCAGCGACGTCGCCGTCAAGGTGTTCGGCGACGACATGGACGCGATGCTGGCTCAGGCGAACAGGATCGCTGCGGTGCTTGGGAGCATCGAAGGCGCCACCGACCTGAAGGTCGAGCAAGTGACCGGGCTCCCGGTGCTCAACGTGAACGTGGATCGAGACGCGGTCGCGCGTTACGGCCTTTCGGTTGCAGACGTCGAAACCGTGGTCGCCGCCGCCTTCGGTGGCTCCGAAGCAGGCCAGGTGTACCAAGGCGATCGGCGGTTCGACATCGTCGTGAGGCTCCCCGAGAGCCTTCGGCGTGATCTGGCAGGGATCGGCGACTTGCCGGTCCCTCTGCCGCCGATGCAGGGCGCGGAGGATGACGATCCGGATCTCCTGTCTCCGCCACCGTTCGTGCCCCTTCGCGCGGTGGCCGAAGTGACGCTCGAGGAGGGGCCCAACCAGGTGAGCCGTGAGAACGGAAAGCGGCGCGTGGTCGTCCAAACCAACGTCCGCGGCCGCGACCTCGGCGGCTTCGTCGCCGAGGCGCAGGAGAAGGTCGATGCGGAAGCGCAGGTTGCGGAAGGCATGTGGATCGCCTGGGGCGGCCAGTTCGAAAATCTCATGGCCGCCCGAAGCCGTTTGGCGATCGTGGTCCCGGTCGCCCTCGGCCTCATCTTCGCGCTGCTCTACGCAAGCTTCGGCAGCATCCGCAACGCGGCCATCATCTTCACCGGCGTTCCGCTCGCGCTGACAGGTGGGGTCTTGGCGCTCGCCATTCGCAGCCTCCCCTTCAGCATCTCCGCCGCCGTCGGCTTCATCGCGCTCTCTGGCGTCGCCGTCCTCAACGGCCTCGTCATGGTCACCTTCATCGAGAACCTCCACCTCGAAGGCAAGCCCGTCGATGAGGCCATCCATGTGGGAGCCCTCGCACGCTTGAGGCCGGTGCTCATGACCGCGCTCGTCGCCGCGCTCGGGTTCGTACCGATGGCGCTCGCGACCGGTACCGGCGCCGAGGTTCAACGGCCGCTCGCGACGGTCGTCATCGGCGGCATCCTCTCGTCCACGCTGCTCACCCTCGTAATCCTTCCCGTTCTCTATCGCATGGCACACGCAAAGGAGGCGAACACATGACCGCCCAAGCCTCGCGGTACCGCGTGGAGAAGATGGACTGCCCGACCGAGGAGAAGCTCATCCGAGGCGCGCTCGAGCGCCTCCCGGAGGTGAGCCGACTCGACGTCGATCTCATGGGAAAGGAGGTCGTGGTCCACCACACCTTCGCCGATGACGGCGTGGTGTTTCGAAAGCTCGTGGACATCGGGATGGATCCGCAGCGCATCGATGCCGAGGCCGGCGCGTCGGCTCCGGCACCGGAGCGTGCCCCCACCGGCCTCTTGGCTCGGCACGGGTGGTTGATCGGCTCCGGCCTCTTCGCATTCGCGGCAGAAGCGCTGGCGTGGACCTCCGGCGATGAACGCTCGCTGCCGGTCATCGGACTCTCGCTCGGCTCGGTCGCGATGGGTGGGCGAGAGACAGTCATCAAGGGGATTCGCGCGGTCCGCAGCTTCACCCTGAACATCAACTTCCTCATGATGATCGCGATCGCCGGCGCAGCGGTCATCGGTCAATGGCCCGAGGCCGCGATGGTGACGTTCCTCTTCGCGCTCGCGGAGGCGGTGGAGGCCTACTCGCTGGACCGAGCACGGGACGCGATTCGGAGCTTGCTCTCGCTCGCGCCGCCTGTTGCCACCGTTCGCCGCGGGAAGTCCTTCGTCGAGGTGGCGGTCAACGAGGTGAAAGCCGGAGACGAGATTCGTGTCCGTGCAGGCGAGAGCATCCCGCTCGACGGTGAGGTTCTGACCGGACACTCCGCGGTCAATCAAGCCCCCATCACGGGGGAATCCATGCCGGTCGAGAAGCAGCCGGGTAGCAAGGTCTTTGCGGGCACCTTGAACGGCGAGGGCATGCTCACCGTGCGGGCGACCTCGACCGCGGGAGAGAGCACGATCGCGCGCATCGCTCGCTCGATTCAAGCCGCACAGTCCCAGCGTGCTCCGACGCAGCGCTTCGTCGATCGGTTCGCCAGGTACTACACGCCCGCCGTCGTCGTCGTGGCAGTGCTCGTCGCCGCGATACCCCCCGTTCTCTTCAACGGAGACGTTGGCGACTGGGTCTACAAGGCGCTGGTCCTGCTCGTGATCGCATGCCCTTGTGCGCTCGTGATCTCGACGCCGGTCACGGTAGTCAGCGGCCTGGGCGCCGCGGCGAAGGCCGGCATCTTGATCAAGGGCGGGATCTACCTCGAGGAGGCGCGGCGGCTCCGCGCCATCGCCGTCGACAAGACCGGCATCATCACGGAGGGGAAGCCCGCGCTGACCGATGTGGACTCTCTCGGCG
>CALKVR010001176.1 GCA_938004815.1 uncultured Polyangiaceae bacterium
CTTGAGGATCTGTCCGAGGTTGTCGGCCCGCGTCGGCAGCTGCCCGCTGAGGCAGCGGTACATGACGATGCCGAGCGACCAGATGTCGGCGCGGTGGTCGATGCGCTTCTCGCCGAAGGCTTGCTCGGGCGACATGTAGTAGGGCGTCCCGAGCATCGACCCGGTGGCGGTCAGGTTGGCGGTCTGCGCGCCCTCTTCGCTCGCGGCGATCTTCGCGATGCCGAAGTCGAGCACCTTGATCTCCGTCCCCTCGGGCGTCTCGGCGAGGAAGATGTTGTCGGGCTTGATGTCGCGGTGGACGATCCCCAGGGTGTGCGCCGTCCCCACCGCGCTCACGACGCGCAAGGTGATGGCGAGCGCCTCGTCGACCGGCAGCTTGCCGTCGCGCTGGAGCTTCGCCTCGAGCGACTCGCCCTTGAGCAGCTCCATCACGAGCGCGGGCACGTCCGCGTCGGCCTCGATGACGTCGTGGATCTGCACGACGTTCGGGTGCTGCACCGCGCAGGCGGCGCGCGCCTCGCGGAGGAAGCGCCGCCGCGTCTCGTCGCTCGACGCCGCCTCGCCGGCGAGGAACTTCATCGCCACGCGCTTGCGCGTGATCGTCTGCTCGGCCGCCCAGACCTCACCCATGCCGCCGCGGCCCAAGAGCCGCTCGAGCCGATACTTGGCGGCGACGATCGTTCCGGGGGCGAGGACGAGCGCCATGGTCAGAACCGAATCACGGTGGGCTCGACGACCCAGCCGGTGCTGCCGCCGTTGTAGGGGGGCGGGTCGGGCTCGGGCCGAACGACGAAGTAGGTGACGAGCGCGGCGGTGGTGAGGCCGGCGCCGATGCTCGTCCAGAACCACCATTGCTCGGCGACGTTCAGCGACTCTTCGGCCAGGACGGCGTTGATCTTCGCCTCTTCTCCGGGCTTGACCGTGATCGACGTCTCGTAAGGCACGTAGCCGTCCTTGCGAACGAGCACCGGGTATTGGCCGGCGGGGCGCAGGACGTCGACCGGAACCGGGCCGACGTCGACCTCGGCGACCCTGACGATCGCGCCCGTGATCGACGAGCTGACCTTCAACGTCGCGGGCAGCTTCTCGAGCTCGAAAATCGCCTCGGCGGGCTTGCCGGGAGAAAAGGTGCGGTTCACCACCGCGTCGGAGAACCCTTTACGCGAGAGGACGAACACGTGGTTGCCCGGGTCGAGCACGATCTCGAACGTCTCGCCGGGCACCTTGGCGCCCGGCCCCGGCGGCTCCACCCCGGCCGCGAAGAGCGCTCTATCGGCGCCCACCGCCGCGAGCGGACGGCCATCGACGGTGATCGCGGCGTCGGTGGGGCGCACCGTGATCTTGGCGCGAACCACGATGGAGGCGATCTCGCCGAGGTAACCGTTCGTGTCCGCTACGCTCGTCTCGGAGAGGGGAGCGCCGACGCCGCTCCGGTGCTCCGTGAGCGCGCGCTCGAACGAGCGCCCTGCCCGCACGTAACGCCCGAGGGCGCGCTCGCACACGCCGATGTTGAGGCTCGTGATCGCGCTCGGGATCAGCGCCTGGGAGCGCTCGAAAGCGGCGAGCGCCTCGGCCCATTGGAACTTCTTGACGTTGTCGACGCCGCTCGCGAACAGGCTGCGCGCCTCGATCTTCTTCGGATCGTCTTCGGCCGCCGGCGGCTCCGTCTGCTTCGCCTTCGCGTCGTCGGCGAGAGCAGGTGTCGCCGCGGTCAACGCGACCGCGCCCGCGAGCAGTCTGGCTCCGATCTTCATCCTCGTGTCCCCGCGATCGATTGGCGTCTACGACAGCGGCTCGAGAGCGTCGAGCCAACCTGGGTCGTAGTCAACCTTCGTGCCAGCGCCACACTCGTGCGGCACCCGAACGATCGGGGGAGTGTCGGTGCCGCTCGCGTGCGGCATGCCGCAATACTGCGGCAGGCGGGGCGGAGCGAGCGTGGGCGGCGGGAGGCCGCCCATCGATGACGGTTCTGTCAGCCGCGCCGGCGGCGGCGAATCAGCGCGCCCGCGAGGAGGCCGAGGCCGCCGAGGCCGATGACGCCGAGGTTACCGTCTCCGCGCGGGGCCGAGGCGACGGCGCACGAGGAGCTCTCCTCGCTGTCCTCCTCCTCGTCGGCGCTGTTCTTCTTCTTCTTCTTGCTGCCGGAGCTGCCGCCCTCGCCGGTGGCGCCGCCCTCACCGCTGCCGCCGACGCCGCCGCCGCCCACGCCCGCGCCCGGCCCCGTCGAGGCGCTGGAGACGGCGTTGGTCGCGGCCTGCGAGGTCGGGCCAGGGCCCGACGACGAGCTGCCGCCGCTGCACTCGTCGGCGCATGGGCCGGAGCAAGCGGCGCAGTAGCAATCGACGATGGCCTCGTAGAGACCCCAGCCCGTCGGGTGCTGGTTGATGCACGTCTGGTAGCAGGCGTTGGTGGAGCACGCATCGAAGCAGTCGAGGAGATCGAGGCAGTCCTGGTTGCTGGTGCATGCGTTCGCCTGCGAGCCGCACGCGCCGTTCGACTGGATGGAGGAGAGGAAGCAGTCGTCGCACGTCTCTTCGACCGCCTGGCCGGTGATGCCGCCGATCCACGAGGCCACCGACTGCACGCGACCGTAGGCGCCGTACTCGGTGCAGTTCTGGTCGCCGAACGAGGTGACGCCGACGACGGTGTTGTTGAACAGGATGGGGCCGCCCGAGTCGCCGCTGCACGAGCCGGTGCCGTCGGTCTGATCCGCGTAGACCAGCGGCGGGTTCGCCTGGAACCCGTCGACGCTCTCCGTCACTCGTCTGCGGAGCGAGTTCTGGCTCGGGGTGATGCCGTAGCCGACGGCGACGATCGGCGAGCCATTCGCGAGGCCGTCGGGGTTCGTGGCGATCGGAATGACGGGCGCGTTGGCCGCGCCCGAGATGCGCAGCACGCGGAAGTCGTAGCCGTTGCCGGCGTTGCCGTTCCAGTTCGGATGCGGGTCGTCGTCGACGACGTCGTACACGGCCTGGCAGCCCGAGTTGCCCTGGCCGAAGCAGTCGTCCGAGTCGTCGGCCTGGATGACGTAGTCCATCCCATTGCAGTGGCCGGCCGTGAGCACCCACGCCGTCGAGCCGTTCTTGGCGATGATGGTGCCGCTGCACGCGGCGCCCTGGTTGTTGTCGAACAAGAAGACGACCGCGTCGGTGGTCGTGTCGACCGTGCCGCCGATGATCTCGTCGTCACGCTGCGCGACCTGCTCTTCGCTTTCTCCCGGCGGCGGCTCGACCGCACACGCGATCGGGAGCACGATGGTCGGGCAAAGGGTCGCGACGGCGAGAAGGATGCGGCGCATGGGACCTCCGAAGTACGAGCGGCGGCGAAGTCTAACTGGATCGAAGCGCGGATCGAGGTCCGGTGCACCTCTTACGTGTGAATTCTTTGAATCTTCCCGGTGGGTTCCGGGTGGCACTGCGGTATCTTTCCAACCGAGGGAGCCGAAGGTGGTCAGACTCCTCGGGGGCGCTCTCGTGCTCGCCCTCTCGGGTTGCAGCGAGACGCCTCGATCCGATGCCGCGGCCGCCGGACAGAGCAGCGAGACGACCATGCCCGCCCCGCCACCCGCGACTCGCGTCGACGATCCGCCCGAAGCCCAGGAGCGGCGAGCGCGGCTGATCGACTCCATGATGCGGCGCGATCCGTGGGACGGCGTGCGCTGGGACGAGCGCGTCATCCGCGTCATGCGCGCGGTTCCGCGGCACGCGTTCGTTCCCGGGGCCGAGCTCTCGGGGGCCTACCGTGACGCGCCGCATCCGATCGGGCTCGGGCAGACGATCTCGCAGCCGACGGTGGTCGCGATGATGACCCAGGCGCTCGAGCTCCGCGGCGACGAGAAGGTGCTCGAGATCGGCACCGGCTCCGGCTACCAGGCCGCCGTCCTCGCCCAGCTGGTGAAGAAGGTGTTCACGATCGAGATCCACGAGCCGCTCGCGCTCGAGGCGAAGGACCGCCTCGCCCGCATGGGCTACGCGAACGTCGTCGTCCGGGCGGGCGACGGCTACGCGGGTTGGCCGTCCGAAGCGCCCTTCGATCGCATCGTCCTCACGGCCGCGCCCGAGACGATGCCGGGCGCGCTCGTCGAGCAGCTGGCCGAGGGCGGGGTGATGGTCGCGCCCGTCGGCCCCGAGGGGTCGATGCAGCGCCTCGTCCGCTACCGCAAGCAGAGCGGCAAGCTCGTCGAAGAGGACCTCGGCGGCGTCATGTTCGTGCCGATGGTGAAAGGCGACGGGGGAACGTAACCTCCGGAGCCCGATGCGAATCCACCACCTGAACTGCGCGACGATGTGCCCCGTCGCGTGGGGGCTCATGGGTCTGCGCGACATGATCGCGCACTGTCTCTTGATCGAGACGCCGTCGAGCGGGCTCGTGCTCGTGGACACCGGCTTCGGCACGGGGGACATCCAGGACCCGAGCCACTTGGGCGGCGCATTTCAGAAGCTCGTGCGGCCCAAGCTCGATCTCGCGGAGACGGCGATACGCCAGGTCGAGGCGCTCGGGTTCAAGGCGTCCGACGTGCGCCACATCGTCCCGACCCACCTCGATCTCGATCACGCGGGCGGGCTACCCGACTTTCCCGCCGCGAAGGTCCACATCTATCGGGTCGAGCGCGACGCCGCCCTCGCGCGGGCGTCGTGGAAGGAAAAGGAGCGGTACAAGACGCGCCACGTCGCTCATGGCCCCGACTGGGCCGTCTTCGATCTGGCCGGCGAAACGTGGAACGGCTTCGAGTGCGTGCGCGATCTGGCCGGGCTGCCGCCGGAGATGGGTGTCTACGCCTCAGTGGTGGCCGCCATCGTCGCCTCGCTGTGGGGCTCCTCCAACCAGCTCAGCACCGGCCCCACCAACTCCTCCTCGCTGTTGGTTTTCTCGATCCTTGCGCCCCTCGCGCT
>CALKVR010001177.1 GCA_938004815.1 uncultured Polyangiaceae bacterium
GAGCAGGGGCGTGGCGCGTCGCGGCTCCTCGGCTACGTGTCGCTCGGCCTCTTCACGGGCGACGTCGACATCGCGCTCCGCTTCGCCCGCGATGCCGCTTCGCTCGAGCCCGAGAGCGGCGAGGTCTTGCTCGCGCTCGGCAAGTGCCACGCCGCGATGGGTGACACGCCCGCGGCGCTCGTCACGATGCAGCGCGCGGCCGAGCGCGCGCGCGACGCGGTCCTGTCGGCGCGGGTCGACGTCGAGCTCGCCGAGGTGAAGTACCGCAGCGGCGATCTCGCGGCTGCCACGGCGGCGGCCGAGTCCGCGCTCGCGCGGCTCGTCGACGCCGGCTCGCGGTCGGTCGAGGTCCAGCTCGACGCTCGCAACGTGCTCGGCAAGGTCCTGCTCGCCAAGGCCTCGTTCGGTGACGCCGAGCTGCACTTCACCGCCGACGCGTGCGAGGCCTCGCTGGCCAAGCTCTTGGTCGCCGAGCTGCGCGCGCGGGTGAACCGCGCCATCTCGGTGCTCTACATGGGCCGTCGCGCCGAGGCGCAAGCGCTGCTCGAGGCGGTGCTCCAAGACGCCGAGCGTCACGGCGAGGCCGTGCGAACCGGCCACGCGCTCCTCAACCTCGCTGTCATCGCGACGCTCGACCATCGCTACGCCGACGCTCTCGACATCACCGAGCGCGCCGCCAAGGCCGTCCTACGTGTCGGCGAGCGCCCCGCGTTCGCACGTTGCGCCGCCAACCTCGCCGATCTCAGGCTCCGCCTGGGCCTCGTGGCCGAGGCCGAGCAAGCGCTTCGGTTCGGTGCGCGCGGGCTCAAGGGCGCCTTGCCGGGCTTCCAGGCCGCCCAGTTCTCCATCACGCAGGCGCGCATCCACCTCGAGCGGGGCAACACGACGCTGGCGCAGCAGGCGGTCATGCAGGCCCTCTCCGAGGTCGGGGCGAGCATCACGAGCACGACGTCGAACGGCGCGAGGTCGCGTGGCCCCGGCGCGCGTGACGACGCCCCCGCACGCGGGCCCGGCCGCGAGGTGGTGAGCCAGGCCTTCCGTGTCGCAGCGCGCGTCGCGCTCGAAGACGGCGACACCGCGCGCGCGCGCATCCTCATCGACAACGCCGAGCACGAGGGCGGCGCGACGCGGGCGCGCGCCGATCTCGCGCTGCTCCGCGGCATGCTCGCCCGCGCGCTCGGCGAGCCGTTCGCCGAGCCGTCGCGCGCCGCGCTCGAGGCCGCCCGCGAGGCCGACGACATCGAGCTGCTCCGCGAGTCGCACCTGCTCCTGTACTTCGCCGCGCTCCAGGCGGGCTCGGCCGCCGAGGCGCGGCACCACCTCGCGTCGGCGACGTCGTACCGCGACCGCGTGCTCGCCGATTTGCCCGACCAGCTCCGGCAGTCGTTCGTCGCGCGGCGCGACATCTCGGCTCTCGAACGCGAGATGGTCGCGTTCCAGGCAACCGAGTCCGCGTTGTCGGCCGAGCGCAGCTCACCCGACGCCGGCCCGACGCCCCGGCCGTCGAGCCCTGGCGTCATGGCTCGCCCGTCGATGCCCGGCGGGCGCATCTCGACCGAGCGTGGCATCGTCGGCGAAGATCTCGCCGTCCGCGCCCTCCTGAAGGCCGTAAAAAAGGTCGGCCCTTCCGATGCGACCGTCCTGGTCCACGGCGAGAGCGGCACCGGCAAAGAGCTCGTCGCCGAGGCGCTCCACGAGGCGAGCGGTCGCCGCTCCGGCCCCCTCGTCAAGGTCAACTGCGCCGCCCTCGTCGAGACGCTCCTCCTCAGCGAGCTGTTCGGCCACGAGAAGGGCTCGTTCACCGGTGCCGCCGCGCGCCGCCGCGGTCGCTTCGAGGCCGCCGAGGGCGGCACGCTGTTCCTCGACGAGATCGGCGACATCTCGGCCCGCACCCAGGTCGCGCTGCTCCGCGTGCTGCAAGAAAAGACGTTCGAGCGTGTTGGCGGCACCACGCCCATCCGCGCCAACGTTCGGGTCGTGTGCGCCACCCACCGCAACCTCAAGGCGCTCGTCGCTCGGGGCGAGTTCCGCGAAGACCTGTACTACCGCCTCGCCGGGGTCGTGCTCGAGGTCCCGGCGCTGCGCGCCCGCCTGGGCGACCTCGGCGCGATCGCCGACGCCATCCTGGTGCGCATCGCTTCGGAGCGCGGCGGCCACGTCAAGAAGCTGTCGCAACGCTGTCTGACCGCTTTGAAGACCTACCCCTGGCCGGGCAACGTCCGCGAGCTCGAGAACGCCCTGCGGGCCGCCTCGCTGTTCGCCGATGCCGACGTCCTCGAGCCCGAGGACTTCGCCGACAACGTCGACGCCCTGCGGTCCCTCGGCTCGATGGGCGAGACGCTGCGCGGCGCCGAGGCCGCCATGGCGACCTCGATTCCGGTCGGCCCCCCGTCCGTTCCGGCCCTTTCGTTCGCCCCGGTAGCCGCAGCCGAGCTGGGGGGCATGACGCTTGCTGAGCCCGAATCTGTGGCCGGGCGATCGTCAATTCCCGCACCGAACCCTTCAGCGCCGGACGTTGCGTACGCCCAGGTGCGTTCGGGAACGAGCCTTCACGACATGAAGCGCATCATCGAGCGTGAGTGCATCGCACGTGCGCTCGGCGATGCAGGGGGTAACATCACGCGCGCCGCTGCCCTTCTGGGCATGAAGCGGCCGCGCTTGTCTCAGCTCGTCAAGCAGTACGGTCTCGGTGCGGGTGCTACCGAGGGCGACGGCGACGCCGAGATGGACGGTGACGAGGTAGCGGAGGAAGAGGCATGAATCGGTTCTGTTTGCTGGTCTGTGTCGCGGCCATGATCCCGCTGGGCGGTTGCCTGGCAGAGGAGCCCGAAGAGGCGGATTACTCCGACGTCGAGGGTGAGCTCGAGCTCGGCGTGATCGAAGACGCGGGCGCGGGTGAAGATGCCGAGGACGGCGAAGCCGGCTCCGAGCTGGGCGGGGTCGACGGTATCGGCGAGACGTTCGACGATCCGGCCGACGACGTCGTCGTCGCGTTCGGCCAGACGACGCCGGGCGGCGATCGGATGGTCGAGCCCATTCCGTACCCCTCCGACGATCCGAAGGGCTCGAACTCGAACGGGATGACCATCCCCATCCCCGAAGATCCGAACGATCCGACGTCTCCCGACAACTGACTCCCGACAACGATCGCAGGCTCGCCGCCAGACGGCGACGCGCACCCACGCACCCCGCTCCCTGATGCACCCGACGAAACCCGCTCTCTTCGAGCGGGTTTCGTCGTTTGTCAGTACGCTGGTCGCACCGTGCTCTACGAGGTGCTGCGAACCCGAACGGCGGTCGTGTGCGGCGCCCTTGCGCTCGCGATCGCGTTTTCGGCGCTGCTCCGCGGCCGGCCCCGGCGCATCCACCTGCTCTTCGCCGGCTTCGCGGGGGCGCTCGGCCTCTGGTATCTGGCGCAGTCGTTCCTGGGCTTCTTTCAGGCCACCATCTGGCAGCGCTTCACGGGGCTCGTCTCGGTGCTCCTGCCGCAGTTTGCCCTCAACCTCTTCGAGGGGGTCGTCCCGCACGACGGCGGCCGGCCGTCGCGGCTGCTCCAGTTCTCGTGGCTGGCCACGGTGCCCCTCATCGCGCTGCAGCTCTCGCCTTGGTACGACTCCACCGCCGTCCTGACGCTTCTGTTCTGCTACGTCTTCGCGCTCATCACCCTCGGCCTCTGGTCGCTCGGGCAGCGCGGCGCGAGCAGCCCCTCGCGCGCCACCCAGCGTCGCGCGCGCTTCTTGGTCGTCATCGGCGCGCTCGCGGGCTTCGCGACCATCGTCGATTTCCTCTGGCTCGTCGGCGTGCGCGCCCCGCCGGTCGGCGCCGTGCTCTCGGTCGTGTTTCTCTTCGGACTCTCTCAGGCGCTCGAGAACGAGCGGCTGCTCGACCTCTCCGAGATGCTGGGCCGGCTCATGGTGGCCGCCGCCGTCGCGTTCTTGATCGCGTTCATCTTCTACGTGCTGCTCACGTTCCTCGGCGGCTTCTCCACGATGTACTTGAACGCGGTCCTCGCCGCGACCGTCGTCTTGGTCGTCTTCGATCCGCTCCGGGCCCGGGTCGAGGAGCAGATCCAGCGCCTGTTCTTTCGCGAGCGGTTCGATCTCGAGGGCGCGCTCGGCGAGGTCCGCAACAAGCTGGTGCACACCCTGGTCGTGAGCGAGATGAGCCAGATCGTCATGACCGCCATCGAGCGCTCGCGTCGCGCGACGGCGGCGGGGCTCTACATGCTCGACCACGAGGGCGCAGGTTTCGATCAGATCGGCGCCTTTGGCGAGGGCGTGCCGCAGCGCATCGAGGTCGCCACCGCGCGCGTGCTCCTCGAGCGCCTCGAGGTAGGTAGCGTGCTGCTCGAGGACGTCGAGCGTGAGGTCCGCGACAAGAGCCGTCGCGGCGACCGCTACGAGGCGGGCGAGGCGATGCTGTCGGCGGCCAAGGTGCTCGGTAACTTGAAGTCGGGCGTCGTCGTGGCGGTGCGCGACGAGCGCCGCGAGATCGTGGGCCTCGTCGCGCTCGCCGACCGCCGCGTACGCGACGCTTTTTCGCTCGAAGAGGTGACGCTCCTCGAGCAGCTCGCCACGCAGATGAGCGTCGTCATCGAGAACTCGCGCGTCTACCAGCAGATGAAAGACCGCGATCGGCTCGCGCTCCTCGGTCAGATGGCGGCCGGCCTCGCCCACGAGATCCGCAACCCGCTCGGAGCCATCAAGGGCGCCGCGCAGCTCCTCGCCGACCCCGTGGCCGACCCGCAGGCCGACGAGCCGCCGCCCCGCGAGTTCATCGGCATCATTTTGGAAGAGGTCGAGCGCCTGAACCGCGTAGTCGGGTCGGTGCTCGACCTCGCGCGGCCCAGTGATCGCAGCGTCGTCCCCGTGGACGTGAACGGTGTCGTGCGCCGCACCCTGCAGGTGCTGTCGGCCGAGCCCACCGACGACGACATCGTGATTACGCCCACGTTGGCCACCGACTTGCCCCGCGTCGCGATCGATCCCGAACAGCTTCGGCAGGTGCTCATGAACCTGATCCGCAACGCGATGCAGGCCGTCGAGTCGAACGGCAAGGTGAACGTCTCGACGCGCGTCCGCTTCGGCCGCGGCACGCGCTCCGGCCAATCCAAAGGCGCCGAAGAGGCGTTCGTCGAGATCACCGTGGCCGACACGGGGCCGGGCATCTCGCGGGGTGCGCTCGAGAAGCTGTTCATGCCCTTCTTCACCACGAAAGAGAAGGGCACCGGCCTCGGCCTCGCCATCAGCCAACGCATCGTGCAAGGGGCGGGCGGTCGCATCGAGGTGCGCTCCTACGAGGGCAAGGGCAGCACGTTCACGGTGGTGCTCCCCGCGGCGCCCGAACCGCTCGGGACCCCTACGCCGGGGCCGTCGGCGTCGCTCGAGGACATGCCGGTGAGCTCCGCGCCCCTCGCCGCTCCCCCCTCGCCGGAGGGGAGGGGGGTCGGGGGGGAGAAATCATGGAGCTGAGCCGGACGTCAGAAATGGCGTGAAAGCACGAGACGACGGTAATCTCACCCGCGTGCGACTACCCATCCCTGCTTCGTTCGCCCTCATCCTGCTCTCGGGATGCTTCAAGCCCCTCGACGCGCCGCTCGCCGACATCCCCAAGCTCGAGAGCCTCGAAGAGGTGATGCGCGCCAACGAGACCATCGCCGGCCCGCAATGGAAGCTCGAGGGCAACGACAGCCTGACCGACGAGCAGTGGGCGAGCGCCAAAGACGCATCCGCGCGCCTCGCCGCTCTCGCCGAGCGCGCCAAGGAGTTCTCTCGCGGCGACGTGTTCAACAAGTACGCCGACCAGCTCGGCTCCCACGCCAAGGCGCTGGGCGCGGCCGCCGAGGCCAAGGACGCCAAGGCCGCCAGCACCGCCATTGGCGGCATGAAGGACGCCTGCAAGGGGTGTCACGCCGAAACGCGCTAAAAGCCGGCGCCTTTCGGACGATCCCTTCGCGCTGCCGGCGTTGCGGTCTGCGATGCGTGCTCACGTACAGGAAGTACGTTCCGCGCGCTCCTCGCCCGCGCCTTGGCA
>CALKVR010001178.1 GCA_938004815.1 uncultured Polyangiaceae bacterium
CCCCGCCATCGGGCTCCGGGCCTTACGGTCCTCGCCCGTGCAGATGGCCTCTGATGACGTCTTGTCTCGGGCGTCGACGTCAGTGAGAGTCACCCCCCGACCACACCGTTGATGGCGAAGCGACGATCGCCTGCCACATGGCGATGACCGAACGCTCTTCGTCCTCGACGGTGAACGGCGCCGCCGTCGCTCGCCCGTTCGCGATCACGTCTCGCCACCCGGAGAGATCGCCTCGAATGACTGCCTGCAGCACGGGCTCCAGCTCGCGGGCGAGCGTGACGTAGTCACCGTTCTCGGCGAGCACGCAGTTCTGGCGCTCGCCCTCGCCGACGAGCTCACGCTGGCCACCGACCCCGTTGTAGCCGGCGACGAGCGTACCCGCCGCCATGGCCTCGAGGAGTGACGCGGGCAGTCCCTCCGCGGAGGATAGCGACACGAAGACGCTCGCCTCGCGGACCGCTTGCGCATAGTCCGCTCGGGTCGGTAGATCGCCCAACGGGCGCCACGCGACTGCCGCGACGAGCTTGGGATCGCGGGAGCGAAGCAGCCCCTTGAGCTCTTCGATCGCAGGACACTTTCGCGCGATGTACGTGACCGTCGGCTGCTTCTCCTCAGGCAGGAAGAAGAGCGTCTGATCGAGACCCCACGTGTACCGATGGACGGGTAGCCCCATGCTCCACGAGACGAGGTCAGCGACGAACGGCGAGTTGCAAATCACGCGCTCGACGCCGTAGTCGCGAAAGTCCGTCTTCTGCGGAAGGGCGGCGAACACCCCGCGCCAGTTGAGCGCGATGACGATCTTCCTCACGGGCGCGGCCTTCAGACTCTCCATCCAGGCGATCCCGCCTTCCGGGATCACCACCACGTCGCCCGCTCGGAAACCAGCCCGTGCGATGTCGGTCACCCGAACGTCGGCGGCATCCGGAGCACGAAACCCAGCCGTCTCGTGAACGATCTGCGCGTGGAAACCGTGTCGCTGGAGGATCTGCACCTGGCGGTAGAGCGCCTTTACACCGCCGGAATGAAACGCCACATCGGGACAGAGGAAGTGGAGCCGGGGCGAAGCGACCTCCGGTGCGGAGCGCGCATCAACGATCGGGGACGCTCCGACCAGCGGCCCTACGACATCGAGCAGCGTTCGACACCGATCGACCATCCTGTGCCGATCGAGCACGTGTCGCTGGCCGGCGCGCGCGATCGCCTCTCGCTCCGCGGGATGCGCCAGGTAGTGCTTCGCCAGCTCGCACGCCTCCTCTGGCGTCGAGAACGTCACGAGGTGCTTGCCGACATCGAACTCGCGCTCGAGGCACGGCCGGTGCTCCGTGAGGAGGAACCCACCCGCCGCCAAGACGTCGTAGACCCGGGAGTTGGTCGAGTCTCTGCATTGGTCGTGGAGGACGTTGATGTTGACCCTGGAATGAAAATATTCGGACGCCAGATCGTACCCGTAGAGCAGCGGTAGCCCCGCGTACGCCGTCGAGAGCGGCCCCCCGTGGGTCGCCCACTCGACGTCGCCATAGATCTTCAGAGACGAGAGCGGCGGGGCGCTCAAGACGGCGAGCCGCCGCTGGATCGTACGAACATCGTCGACGAAGGCGCACGGCGGCCCGCGGAAGGGCTCGCCTGTGATCCGCTCGTACTCGGCGGCCGGATCGGCGTCGCCCGCGGCGAGCCGCTCGAGAAGCGCGAGGCGATCCGGATCGCGCGCCCCAAGCACGCTGCGAAAGTGGCCGAGCCGACGCTCGCCCAGCGTTCCGACGAAGCAGATATCCGGCCCCTTGCGCTCCGGCCACTTCTCGTCATCGGGACCACAGCCTGGGAGCGGCACGATCCCAGAGCCGAGCGAGAGCTGGCGGCGCTCGCTCACGGAGCCGAGGAGATACGACTCGTCGAAGCAGAGGTGGACATCGATCAAGCCCTCGTCGACGGGGGTGAGGCCGACCCTGCGTGGGTGGTCGACCGACCACACGACCACCGGGACGCCGAGCGCGCGAGCGGCGGCCTTGGCAGTGGGCGACAGCGCAGGCCGGTTCAGGCAGAGCAAGACGTCGGGCAGGTGCTGGAGCAGCTGGCCGAGCACGTCGACGTCCTGTAGCGCGCGTCCGATCGTGGCGCTTCGCTCGAAGACCACCACGTCGGCGCCGCTGGCGCGCAGGCCAGCGGCGTCTCCAGGTAGCCCACGTCCTCACCGACCAACGCCACGCGTGGCGGCGCACCTGCGGCCCGGCGCCGCTGCAGCAGCGTGAACGCTCCGCCAAGCTGCAGCTCGAGCCCTTCTTTGTGGGCGCGGGCTCCCTCCTCGAGACGCGCGCTCAGCTCGCCGCACGCCGGCGCAGAAGCCAGCGATTGATCGGCCACGACCGTCAGCGGAAGGAAACGAAGAGCCGGATGTCTCTCGAGGAACGATTCGACCGCCGTGAACGGACTGCCCACGATGAGCTCGGCTGCCCTCGAGCGCAGCGCGTTCCCCCAATGCAGATACCGGAGCCCCGCGCGCAGGAGCTCGATGCGGTCTTCGACGATCAAGACCACCGAGCGCAAGTCTCTCGCAGCCAGCTCGTCGACCAACGCGAGCGCCTGGTAGCCCATACCGGGCCGGAGGACCGCGAACACCTGCGGCTCTGTGCCCACCATCTGGCGGGCTTGGTCACGAGCCTCGCGCCACGGGTCCGACG
This sequence comes from uncultured Polyangiaceae bacterium, assembly GCA_938004815.1. Lineage (GTDB taxonomy): Bacteria > Myxococcota_A > Polyangia > Polyangiales > Polyangiaceae > Xiheicaenibacterium. The sequence continues at coordinate 2,676 of CALKVR010001178.1, forward strand.
GCCCGTGAATCCACTTGCCGTCGCGATCCTTGCATGACCAACCCTCGCCAACGGCAGCGATGTCGTAGCGTGTGTCGCCACCGTCGCCCGCGAGCAGATCCACGAGCTCCGGCCTGCGCACGCCAAGGGCGCGCAGGTTCACCTCCAGCAGGGCCGCGGTCGCGGGAGGCGCCAAGTCAGCCGTCCACGTTAGACGTCATCGATCCGCTTCGGAATCACCTGGCGTGCCGTCGAACGAACGCGCCATTATGACGCGAGCGCCGCGCACCATGGCCAGCGACATCGCTCGTTCGACCTTCGGTCGAGACGCGGCGACCAGCGCGGCGAGCTGCTCGTCGCTCAACCTGTGCCTGGCGGCGAGCGCGTCGAACTCAATGGCTGAAATCCGCTTCATGGTCTGCTCTCCTCGCGAGATTGGTGGACGGGACGCACGTCCCGTCAGGGCTGACCGAGCTCGGCGTAGACGGCGCTCAGGTCGACGAAGCAGTTGGTGGACTGCGGCGGCGGCCCATAACACGCGCCGCTGAGGCCTCTGCAGTAGACGCGGCCATCGTCGACGACCCCGCAAGCGAAGCCGTCGCCGAGGCCGATGTCGACGAAGCGCAAGTCCTCCGCCCAGGTATCGGGCGGGAACATGTTCTTGCCGAAGTAGACGTTGCCCCAGCACCACGCCCGGCTGTCGGCATCGATGCCGCACGTCGCGTTGAGACCCGTGAACACCTTGGCCAGCGGCGGGAGCCCCTCGACCCGGAGCGGCATGACGTGGAGCTCGTCCGCGGGGTACGGCTGGCCGGCCTTCGCCAAGTAGTTGTCCCCCCAGCACCAGACGCTCCCGTCGGAGCGCAATGCGCAGACGTAGTCGCTCTCCTCCGAGATCCAAGTCACGTCAACGATGTCGATTCGAACCGGCTCGAACTGCCCGTTATGGTCGAGCTCTTCGAGCCCGAGCTTGCCGCGGCCGTTGCTCCCGAAACAATACACATCGCCCACCACGTCGAGGATGCAGTGAGAGTCTTGCCCCGACATCACGGCTGGCTGCGGGAGCGGGTAGAGGGTGGGCACCGGGAGCTCCACGCTCGTGCCAGGAACGGTGCCGAAGCTCTCGTCGCCCCACATGTAGACGGCCCCACTCTCGGTGATCGCAACCGCTGGCGTGCTGGGGCTCACCCAGACGACACGCTCGTCGGTCGGCAGCGCCACGATCGCAGACTCTCCGAACGCAGGCCCCGGCCCCGGTCCGTCGCCAGCGGAGTTGTCAGTTTCCGGACCCCAGATCTGCACGCGGCCGTCCCATGTCAGGCCCGCGCCCATCGGCGCGCCTCTCTCCGCCGAGACGACGCATGCCGGGCCCTTCGCCAGCGCCGGCTCGAGGTAGTAACCGGCACCGCCACATTGGCGAAAGGTGACGTCGCTACCCCAGCAGATCACCGACCCGTTCGACAAGAGGACCGCGACGCTGTCGAAGATGACGGAGATGCCGACAGCGCGGAGGGGCTCGCCGTCACCGAGCGGGCACGAGTCGGCGCCCCCGCCGGCGCCACCTTGACCGGCTTCACCGCCGCACGCCGGCGGGCAGGGCTCTGCGACAGGCTCCGAGGGACAGCCCACCGCCGCTACCGCCAGAACGAACGGCAGCGTCGCCGCTGCAGCTCTACTCCAGGTCAAAGAGGTCGCCCTCCTCCCAGCCGTACATCGCCTCGATGTCCTCGACGATGAACCTGATCTCCTGGAGGTCTTCGTGGTTCCACGTCCCGGTCACGAGATCCGGGTCGTTCCAATTCTCCATGTAGGCGATCGCGGTGGTCGGGGGGGGCACAGGCTGGAAGATCCCGCCGCCCCCGGGAAAGCGGATCCCGGCGACAGCGGCCGCGCCCGGACCGGCACCGTTGTGGTGCAGGTACCGCGAATTGACGGAGAAGAGCGCGACACAATCCCTGTCCAGCATGAGCTGCACCGCCTCGGGCTTGAGAAGCTGCGGCTGCGAGCTCGATGGATCCATCCCGCAAAGGATGCGGACGACCGTCGCGGCGCTCATCCACAGCCCGCCGACCGAGGCGTCGAAGGCGTGGTTGCCCTGGAAGACCTCTGGACGCAGCCCGGGCATCTCGAAGAGCGGGCTCTCGACCAGTTTGAGCCAGCTCGCGTGCTGAGGGAAAATGCGTGCGTCGCGCCGGGCGGCGCGATCGTAGACACCCTGGGCGACCTTCGAATCGTCGGTAAGCTTCCACCATGCGCGAATCCGGTTGACGAAGAGCTCCGCATCCGTTTGTAGCTCACTGTTAACCCACCGCTGGCTGAGCCGCTCCGAGAGCGCGATCACGCTCGTCGGGGTGTACTTGTATTCGTACTCGCCCGTAGCGCTGGTGAGAGCGCTCGTGAGCACGCTCGGTGCCGTGCGCACGAACGCGAGCATGTCTCCCGGCGCTGGCGGTGGCACGCCCCCCGACAGCGCCGCGATGTCGCTCGCCATCTGCTGACCGGTTCGCACGAAGGTGTCCGGCCAGCCGGCGGTGTGATCGAGGAGATTGTGGAGCTTGGTCGCATTCAGGCGTTGTTGCAGCGTGGTATCGGGCAGGCCGGTCAACCCGAGCGCGACGTCGACCGGTAGCTCGATCCCGCGCAACTGGCTCTCGTCTGCCGCGATCTCTCCGTTGGGAAAGAAGATGTGCGCGGCGAACATCCCCGTGAGCGCCTTGCAGACGCTCGCGGGCGGAAACAGGTGATACCGGGGGTTGCTCTTTGGATAGTTCGCCTCGGCGTTCGTGTAGCCCCGGTTGATGACGAGCCGACCGCCGCGCGCGACGGCCAGCTGCGCGGCACGTGCGCCGTTCTGCTCGAGCCGGGCGCGGACCCACGCGTCGATCTCCTTGTATCGCTGGAGCGTGGCGCCTCTCGACAGGGTCGTCCCGGGCGCCTTCGATCCGATCTGACCGCCACCGCTACCGCCCGCGATCGGAATCGCCTCGCCGTCGAAAGGGGGCCCGAGCAGACCCGCAGCGGCACGCGGCCGATCGAGCGCGCCGCCGATGCCGACCTGAGCGCTCACCGCGCCGAGGAACGGCGTCGCGGCGATGGGCGCCGCAGGCGCCGCGCTGGCTTTGACGCGAGGCTTCGATCGCTTGCCCAGGCCCATCCCAAGAGCTTCACGGGCCGCGTACTTCGACAGGCGCTTGCCCTTCGGCCGGCCGTCGAAGAATCGGCGCTGTGAGAACAGCTGCTCGGACACACGAAGGTCGGAGAGCGGCCGGAGGCCGTCGCGCGCGTCGATCACCGAGAACGACCGCCCGAGCGGCTTGAGCGCCCGCGTGTACACCACGCAGCAGGATGGCTCCGCGTCAGCGAACCCGCAAGCCGCGA
>CALKVR010001179.1 GCA_938004815.1 uncultured Polyangiaceae bacterium
CTCCTGGACTGTCCTCAACCCCCTGACTCCCTCCCCACTACGCAGCTCGAAACCGTTGGCGCCGCCGTATCGCACCGCCTTCACGGACTGGAACCTCCACTTCACCCGCCTCCTCGCCATCAAGGTCAGCGCCGGTGACACCCTGTTGACGGTGGCCAAGAACCGCCGCAGGACGGCGAAGTCTGTCAGTCGCCCTTCTTGGTTCGGGCCTTCGCCTTTCGGTGCGATCGGTCTCTGGCCTCTTTGAGCCGGTAGGAGTCGGCCTCGACTTGTATGACCTCAGCTTTGTGCATGAGGCGATCGATGAGCGTCACGACACAACCGGCGTTGGGGAAGACGTCGGGCCACTCGGAGAATGGCTTGTTGGTGGTGATGAGGGTTGGCTTCTCGTCTTTGTAGCGGCGTGAGACGATCTCGTAGAGGAGGTCGGCATGTCGGTTATCGTAGGAGAGGTATCCGACCTCATCGACGACGAGTAGACGTGGGCCGACGTAGCGCCGCATGCGACGGTGCAGCGCGGTGGTTCCGTCCTGTGCAGCGAGGTCGTTGAGCATGTCGCTGGCCGTGGTGGCCTTGACGGTGTGGCCTCGGAGGAGGGCGTCGTGGGCGAGGTTGTAGGCGATCATGGTCTTGCCGACGCCGTTGGGGCCGAGCAGGATGATGTTGGCCCCTTCCTCGATGAAGGCGAGGGTGAAGAGGTCTGAGATCGTTTCGCGGTCGATGCGGCTGGGCCAGTTCCAGTCGAAGTCGGACATGGGTTTGAATCGCGGGAGCTGAGCGTTTCGTTTGCGGCGTTCGAGACTTCGACGCTGGCGGTCTCTCTCCTCGATATCGAGGAGGTTTGGGACCCATATCTGCTGAAGGGCCTCGACCTGAGCGGCGAGTCCGTAGAGCCCGAGGCGCTTTGCGCGGCTTCCGAGATCGGTGATGTCGGTCGTCATGGCTTCTCCTTGTTCGTGTCGATTTTGGGCAGCATCTCGTCGTAGGCGCTGAGCGCGTGATGTCGAACGACGAGGTTTCGCGCTCTGGGGTCGTCGGGAAGCGCGAGCCGGACGGGCGTGGGGAGTCCACGCTGATGACGTCGTCGCTCGAGCTCCTGTCGGACGGCAGCGGGATGGGCGGCGCCCCGCTCGAGGACCTCGTTGATGGAGGCCTCGAGCTCTTCGCGGCCATAGAGCTCGAGGAGCTCGACGAGCTTGGTGACCGCACCGCCGAGGCCGCGTCCCTGCTCCGCGAGACGCTGCAGGAGCTTCTCGGAGATGGGTGCAGCGCGGGTGAGAAAGTCCATGCCCCTGTGGGTGCGGGCTTTGCGTTTTGCGTCAGTGAGCGCCTGGATGTGCGAGGCGTCCTCGACCTGCTGGTCCTTGTCCCAGGAGCGCTCATGCGTCGCGATGACCTCGGAGCCATCGAGGATTCGCAGCGAGGTCGGCGAGGCCATGAGCGTCAGCGTCTTTCGGACATGGAGATGCGGGACGGAATAGTCATTTCCATCGAAGCGCACATACGGCGTCTTGCCAGAGTGGACTTCGACGCGCTCCTCATCGTGAAAGGGGTGCTCCGGCAGCGGCAGTAGCAGCGGCTTCTCGACGAGGTAGGCTTCGTGCACGGTCAGACTCTTCTCACCTGGACAACGACGCTCGTCTGCCGGACCGTTGATGAAGGCGAGGGCCTGCGCGTTCAGGTCGTCGAGGTCGGCCCAGCTCCGTCCCGCGATGAACGCGTCGCGGATATAGCGGATGGCGCGCTCGACGCGTCCTTTCTCGTTGCCACGCGCGGGCGCCACCGGTCGGGGCTCGAATCGATAGTGCGACGCGAGCTCGAGCAGGCGCGGATTGAACCGGATGGCGTCACCTATGCGGTCGAGCACCGCGCTCTTGAGGTTGTCGTACAGATGGATGCGGGCCACGCCGCCGAAGTATTCGAAGGCGTCGAGATGGCCGCGAAGGAAGCTCTCCATCCGCGCATTCAGGTAGAAGCGCAAGAACACCTTGCGCGAGTACGACAGCACCATCACGAACCCCATCAGCGGTCGCACCGCACGACCCATTCGTAGTTTGCCAAAGTGCGCCCAGTCGACCTGGGCCTGCTCGCCGGGAAGCGTCCGAAGACGGTGGTAGGCCTCGGCCGGCGGTCGGGGTCGGTGGAGCGAAACGACGGCGCGGAAGTGGTCAGGACGACCGGGATATCCGCGCGCCTTCACCATCTCGTAGAGCCGAGACGCACACAGGCGCGGCCACTTCTCGAGCGTCTCGGTGATGAACGGCATGTACGGGTCCGCCATCGAGCGCCGCCGGTTGCGCCCGGCGACGATTCCCGCCTGGCTGAGCACACGACGAACCGTCGAGTGGTGCACTCCGACCTGGGTCGCGATGGTGCCGATACGCCACTTCTCGGCGTGGTAGAGTCGCAGGATCATCGCTTCGAGCTCCCCGCTGATCATGACCCCACCTCACCGACGACGTAGCGGAGGTGCACGAACGAGCCGAGGCCGCGAATCCGACGCGGGCGTCGGGGTGTCGGGAGGGCGAAGTCGAGCTCGACCAGCGCGCTCTGGGCGGGCCACAGGTCTTCGCCGAAGCAGCTCGCTACGAGCGAACGGGGGCACGAGCGCGCCACAGAAATCACAGCGCGGATGGGCTGTCCGCTCCAGAGCGCCAGCCCCTCGAGCAGCGTCAGGATGGCTCGGGGGTGGAGCGGGCTCGGCGGGAGCCGGGCCTTCAGGAGGTCGTTGCCCAGTGGGTCGCTGACCAGCAGGCTCAGCCCCTGCGGCGTCAGACGGAGAGACGTGTTCCAGGACTTCATCAGGTGCCTTGGCCGGGGCGCAAGTCGAAGGCGGCTCCGGCGTCGACAACGTGCCCTCGGTCGGCGTCCCAGGTGGACCCTGATCCGTCACTTTTTTACCCCGACGGCCTCTGAGGCGGGCCTGACGAGCAGCATGGAGACGCCTCCCCCTGGGCGTCTTCTGGTTCCGACTGTTGGCCGCGCGTAAGCTCACTCGACGACCCGACGTCGCGCACCCCTTGGAGCAGTAGATGTTTCCCCGGTCGCAGCTCGTGCAGATCCGAGCCAGTCGCCGACACCTGGCGCAAACGAAGATTCGATGGGTCGCTGGGGTCGCCTCAGCACTCCAAGATACTGGACAGCCACCGCGACGAGGATCATGCTCCCCAACCGGAGAGTTCCTCCCGGCTTACGCCGGGCGTGGCCCCGACGAGGACCCGTTGAGTACAATCACCGGGCCCTCACCTTTTCCACCCCCACTCTGCTCCCTCGGGGGCCGCCGTCCAGAAAAGCGCCTATCGCCGAGCGGTGACGAAAGTTGGTGGTGAGGCGCGTTCTTCACCGAAGATGCGCGCTTTCTCACCACCGTCGACATAGGCCGACGAGTGATGGCCGCTCAGCTTCGAAG
>CALKVR010001180.1 GCA_938004815.1 uncultured Polyangiaceae bacterium
CCCCCCCGCCCCGTCCGTCGCGCTGCAACGAGCAGGTGCCTCAAGAGCGGCTCATTCGGTCGAGCTACCTGGTCAAGCCGGGGATGCCGGCCGACGAAGTGGCGAGGCGGCGAGACCTCCATCGCGCCGCCGTCGAGTACCGGACCCGCGAGTATGGCTTTTCGGGGCATGGCGACGCGAGGTGGAACGCCCTCGAACCGAAGCACTACGCCAAGACGGGGTCGTTCTTCGGCATCCGCGTCACCCTCAACAACCGCGTTCTCACCGCGCTCGGCTGCGTCGAAGAAACCATCGTCGAGCGCTGCGCCGAGACGCCCTACACGCCCGAGATCCTCGACGGCCTGCGCGGGCGCAACACCTTTCACAACGACGAGGTCTCGAACCACATGTTCGGGATCGCGATCGACATCGATCCCAACAAGAACTCGTGCTGCGGGTGCGTCCCGCCGCTCAGCGAATGGCCGCGCTGCAAGGTGCCCGTCTCCACCGTCTTCGATCGCACCACGATCCCGCGCTGCTGGGTCGATTCGTTCGAGCGGTACGGCTTCTACTGGCTCGGCAAAGACGAGCTCGAGGACACCATGCACTTCGAGTTTCTCGGCGACCCCGACGCGATCGTCCGCGACGACCCTCGATAGCGCGCCGCGTTCATCGCGCACCCGCGGTGGCAAAGGTGCAGGACTGGTCGCGGTTCGCAGCCACGCGACCGCGCCCCTCCTTGACGCGCGTCTCGAGGTACTCCGCGAGCGCTTCGGCCAGCTTCTCGCCGTCGCTCTCGAACCGGGAGCGGGTCGTGGGGTGCGCGATCGACCCCATCGTCTTGGCGTCGAGCTCGACCTCGTCCAAGACGAGCCCATCGCGGGTGGCGATGACCACCGTCATCATCACCTCGCTCGCGTGCATCGCCGGCCCGGCAAAGAACCCCGGCTCGACGAAGTAGACCTTGGGTTGAATGACGTACTGCGAGCTCGGCACCACGGGCACCCAGACGTCGACGTGGATGCCGGTCTCGGCTGCGTTCCTGACGAGGGTGCGTGAGAATTCTCTGTCGATGACCCGCTTGTCGGCTTGCCAGGCGGCCTTGGTCTTTTCGCTCTTCGTGAACAAGTAGTCGTCCTCGGTCTTCTTCCCGACCTGGAGCCCCTCGTACGAGATCGGCATGACGGTGAACGAGGTGCGGCAGCTGAACGGGTTCGGCTCGGCGCGCTTCACGACGTCGTAGGACGCACCGCAAGCGGTGACCGCGAACGCGGACGTGGCGACGAAGAGCGTGGCGATGGTTCGACGGAACATGGGACCCTCCTCGGGGAGCGGCGCGTCGTGCGCCGGCGAGAGGGCCGAGTGCAACCGTCGGGCCGTCGAAACAGCGCCCGAAAGCTATCCAAATGACGGCGATTGGATACGTCGGCGCCGAATGCCCGTCTTCGGAGGTATCCGTTCCGCGCCGGAACGCATCCAAGCCGCCGAGGCCTACTCGACGGTGACCGTCTTGGCGAGGTTGCGGGGCTGGTCGACGTCGGTGCCCTTGAAGTCGGCGACGAAGTACGAGAGCAGCTGCAGCGGCAGCGACGTCAGGAACGGCGATAGCGCGGTGTCGACCTTGGGGATGTAGATCGCGTTGTGGGCGATGCCGCCGATGTCGGCGTTGCCACGCGTGGCCACCGCCAGCACCTTGCCCTCGCGCGCCTTGGCCTCTTGCACGTTCGAGGCAATCTTCTCGTACGAGCGGTCGTCGGGCATGACGGCGATCACGGGCATGTCGGCGTCGATGAGCGCGATCGGCCCATGCTTCATCTCGCCGGCCGCGTAGCCCTCGGCGTGGATGTACGAGATCTCCTTGAGCTTGAGGGCCCCCTCGACCGCGATCGGGTAGCTGACCCCGCGCCCGAGAAACAGCGCGCTGCGCGCCTGGGCGAGCGGGCGCGCCAGGTCACGGATGATGTCGTCGAGCGCGAGGACGGTGCGCATCTGGTTCGGGATCTCGACCAGGTTCTGCAGGATCTCCTGCGCGCGCTCCTTTTCGAGGGTGCCGCGGCGCCGCCCCAGGTACACCGCGAGGAGGACCATCGCCGCGAGCTGGGTGGTGAAGCACTTGGTCGAGGCGACGCCGATCTCGGGACCGGCGTGGGTGTAGAACGCGCCGTGAGCGGCGCGGGGGATCGCCGAGTCGATCACGTTGGCGACGGCGAGGATGCGCGCCCCGCGCTCCTTGGCCACCTTGAGCGCGGCCAAGGTGTCGAGCGTCTCGCCCGATTGCGAGACGGCGACGACGAGATCGTTCTGCCCCACCACCGGGTCGCGCCCGATGAACTCGCTGGCGAGCTCGGTCTGCGCCGGGACCTTGGCGATCGCTTCCATCAAGAAGCGCCCGTAGAGGGTGGCGTGGTGGCTCGTGCCGCAAGCGATGAAGAACACGCGCCCGATGCGCGAGGCCGCGTCGGCGTCGATGCCGAGCTCGGTCTCGACGACGTCACCCGCGGCGAGATCGACGCGGCCGCGCAGCGTGTCCTCGATCGCGCGCGGCTGCTCGTGGATCTCTTTGAGCATGAAGTGCTTGTAGCCGCCCTTCTCGGCCTGCGCGGCGCTCCAGGTGATCGTCTTGGGCTGGCGATCGACCTTCTTGCCGTCGAGCGTCATGAGATCGAGGCCGTCCCTGCTCAAGACGCCGATCTCGCCCTCTTCGAGAGGGAGCATGCGCTTCGTGTAAGGCAGGATGGCGGGGATATCGCTGGCGCAGAACATCTCGCCGTCGCCGAACCCGACGACGAGCGGCGACGCGTTCTTGGCCACGACGATGCGGTCGGGTTGCCGCGCGTCCATCACCGCGACCGCGTAGGCGCCGTGCACGTGGCCGAGCGCTTTGCGAACCGACGTGAGCAGATCGCTGCCGCTCTTGGCCTCACGCTGGATGAGGTGCGCGACGATCTCGGTGTCGGTGTCCGAGACGAACTTCACGCCCTCTTCCATCAGGTGGCGCTTGAGCTCGAGGTGGTTCTCGATGATGCCGTTGTGGACGAGCGTGATGTCACCCGCGGAGTGCGGGTGCGCGTTGACCTCGGTCGGCCGGCCGTGCGTCGCCCAGCGGGTGTGACCGATGCCGAGCGAGCCCGGGAGCGGGCGCTCTTTGAGCGCGGTGACGAGGTTCGCGATCGTGGTGGCCGACGTGGACAGGCGCGACGTCA
>CALKVR010001181.1 GCA_938004815.1 uncultured Polyangiaceae bacterium
TCGAAGAGCGTGTTCAAGAGGCCGGTGCCGCGGGTGGCGGTGAGAAAGTCGCTGCGAAAGCCGACCAGCCCGCGCGACGGCACGACGTACTCGAGGCGCGACCGCCCGCTCGCGCCGCCCGCCATTTTTTCCATCCGGCCGCGCCGGCTCCCGAGCCGCTCGGTGACGACGCCGACGTGCTCGGTGGGCACGTCGACCACGACCCGTTCGATGGGCTCGCACATCGCGCCGTCGACGAGCTTGGTCACGACCTCGGGGTTGCCGAGCTGCATCTCGTACCCCTCACGCCGCATCGTCTCGACAAGGATGGCGAGCTGGAGCTCGCCGCGGCCGAGGACGACGAACGTGTCGGGCGACTCGGTCGACTCGATGCGGATGGCGAGGTTCTTCATCGCCTCGCGCTCGAGCCGCTCTTTGAGGTGGCGGCTCGTGAGGAACTTGCTCTGCTTGGACTTGCCGGCGAAGGGCGACGTGTTGACGCCCATGCGCATCTTGATCGTCGGCTCCTCGACCACGATGCGAGGCAGGGCCACGGGCGACTCCTTGTCACCGATGGTGTCGCCGATGTTGATCTCGTCGATGCCGGCCACCGCGACGACGTCGCCCGCGTAGACGGCCGCGGCCGGCACGCGCTTGAGGCCCTCGAAGACGAACAACTGGCGCACGCTCGCCTTCGTCACCTTGTTGTTCTCACCCACGACCGCGATCTCGTCGTTCAGCTTGATGCGGCCGTCGAAGATGCGCCCGACCGCGAGCTTGCCCACGTAGTCGTCGTGGGTGGTGTTGCAGACGATGGCCTGCAGCTTCTTGCTCGCGTCGCCCGACGGCGGGGGCACGCGCTCGAGGATGGTGTCGAACAGCGGGATGAGATCGGTCGCCTCTTGCTCGAGCTCACGCTTGGCGAGACCGAATTTGGCAACCGCGTAGACGGTGGCGAAGTCGCACTGCTTGTCGCTGGCGCCGAGGTCGACGAACAGATCGAAGACCTCGGAGAGGACGTCGTGGGGGCGGGCGTCGGCGCGGTCGATCTTGTTGATGACGACGATGATCGGAAAGCCCCGCTCGAGGCATTTGGAGAGCACGAAGCGCGTCTGGGGCAGCGGGCCCTCGGCCGCGTCGACGAGGAGCAGCGCCCCGTCGGCCATCATCAGGGTGCGCTCGACCTCACCGCCGAAGTCGCTGTGCCCGGGGGTGTCGACGATGTTGATCTTGACCCCGCCGTACGTGAGGCTCGTGTTCTTGGCGAGGATGGTGATCCCGCGCTCGCGCTCGAGATCGTTCGAGTCCATGACCCGCTCGGTCGCGGCCTCGCTGGCGCGGAGCGAGCCCGCCTGGCGCAGCATGTGATCGACGAGCGTCGTCTTTCCATGATCGACGTGTGCGACGATCGCGATGTTGCGGAGCGCCTGGGCGGCGGGCGGCGGGACGGACGGAGCCATGATTCGCGGGGCGCTCTAGCACGACAAACCCGCCCCTTCTACCAGTCGTCATGGTACGGACCGCGCAGCGATGACGCCCGACGTGCTCCGCCAGCTCGCCGAGGAGTGGATCCCCTTCAACAAGTACCTGGGGGTCCGGGCCCTCAGGGTCGAGCGGGGCGACGTCATCCTCGAGGTCCCCTACAAAGACGAGCTGATCGGCGACCCGATGAAGCGGGCGCTGCACGGGGGCGTGATCAGCATGCTCGCCGACACGTGCGGCGGTTTCTGCGTCTGGAGCGCGCTCTCGGACCCGCGGGCGCGCGTCTCGACGATCGATCTCAGGGTCGACTACCTGACGCCCGGCCGGCAAGAAGACCTACGCGCCCACGCGACGCTGGTCAGGGTCGGCAAGACGGTGGGGGTCTCGGACGTGCGGCTCTACCACCCCTCCGACGAGGCGACCGCCATCGCGACCGGCAAGGGCGTCTACGCCATCCGGGTCGTCAAAGACAAGGCGTAGGGCTCGGTTCAGCGGCGGACGACCACCGCGCTCGTTGGGCCGTTCTCTTTCGCGCCCGCGCCGGTCGCGCCCTGCCACTCGGCCGGCACCTGCGGGTCGCTCCACCGAAACATTCGCTCGGCGTCGATTGGGGAGAGGTTCACGCAGCCTGCGCTCACCAGCTCGCCGAAGCGTTCGTGCCAGTACGCGGCGTGGAGCGCGAACGGGGGGTTGAAGTACTGCGTGAACGGCACGTCGGCGATCCAGAACGCACGGTTCTTGCCCTTTTCGGGTGACATGGTGGCGGCCCGGTCCTTGAACGTAACCGTGAACGTCCCGATCGGTGTGGTCGAGTCTTTGACCGGGTCGCGGCCGGGGACGGGGACACCGCCGACCCCGGGCGAGACGAGCGTCGCGTAGGTGGGGACCAGCCCCTCGTACGCGACGAGGGTGCCGCTCGTGATGCGGACCAGGAACCACTTTTGCTTGGGCTGGAGGCCGTGGGGGAGCTCGGTCTCGGCGTTGATGACGGTAGCGTCATCTTCAGCGACGTAGAGCGGGCCCACGTCGCCCTGCTCGCGTGTCTGCAGCCAGCGCTTTTGGCCGACCACCTCGGAGGTGCCGGTCAGCTCGACCCATGTGCGCACGCCCCACGACGCACCGGTCGGCGTCATGGTCTCACCGTCGCGCGCGTACTTGGGCCGCGCCTTGACCCGCATGAAGGCGAGGGGCAGCTTCGCTTCGCCCTTGGCGAGGTCGGCGCCGCGAAAGGTGCTCGGCTTGAAGGGCCGCACGCGATCGGCGGGGA
>CALKVR010001182.1 GCA_938004815.1 uncultured Polyangiaceae bacterium
CAGACAAGCCAAAAGAGGCGAACCCCGCCGAGAAGCCCGCAGAAAAGCCCAAGCCCGCCGAGCCCAAGGCCCCGTAGACGCCTGTCGCACAGTGTCGTCCGTTTCCTGCACAATCGTCACGTAGTGCGAAAAAACGGCCCAGAAAATTTGCCCCAAGCGCTTCGCTTATGCGCAGGGTGTCCGGATGGCTCGTACGGAGCTGCCCAGGAACACCCGCCGGGCCCGCCTTGGCGCCCGGGTGGGGCAGCGCGCAGCTGAAAAGCGGCCGGCGCCCGACGTCGAGACGCCGACGCCGGCGCCGACGGCCGCCGACGTCGTAGCCGCCGCGCCGCCTCCGCGGAGCGAACGGCGGCGCCCTGCGCCGGAGCCGCGGTCGCGCGCACCGTGGGCCGCGTTCCTCGTGCTCGGGGTGCTCTCGTTCTTCGGCGTGCAGCGCGGGCTCGAGGGCGCAGACATCGTGCTGCCGAGCACCGAGGACTTCATGGCGCTGGTGAAGTCGACGACGAACGCCTCGGGCGCCAACCTCTTCGATGGCCTGGCGCGCGAGTCGCCCAAAGCAGAGCGGCGCGACCGCGTACCGCTGCGCCGCGAGGGGCACGTGAGCGTGCCCGGCGGCATCCTCGTGCTGCCGGAGACGTTCCAGCCCGGCACCGACGGCGCCTACGATCTGCTCGTCCACTTTCACGGCAACACGTCGGTCGTGCGCGAGAGCGCCGTCGCCGCCAACCTCGACGCCGCCGTCGCGATCATCAACCTGGGGATCGGCTCGGCCCCTTATGAAGAGTTCTACGCCGTCCCCGGCACCTACGAAGAGCTCCTCGAGTCGGTGCGCGTGGGGCTCGAGCGGCGCGGGCTCGCGAACGGCCGCTTGCGGCGCGTCGCTCTCTCCGGTTGGAGCGCGGGCTACGGTGCGATCTCGACCATCGTCCACGTGCGCCGCAAAGAAGACACGCTCGACGCCGTCCTGGTGTTCGACGGCATCCATTGCGGGTGGGAGAACGGCGAGCTCAACCACCGGCAAATGAAACCGTTCGCGACGATGGCCGAGCAGGCCTCCGAGCGACACATCTTCTTCGGCATCACCCACTCCGAGATCGATCCCAAGGCGTACGCGAGCACGACCGCGACCGCCGACTACCTGGTGTCGCACGTCGGCGCCGGCCGCTCACCGCTCGATCCCGCGCGCGACGCGCCCGCGTACCTCGAGCTCGAGAGCATGAAGGGCGCCGTCTCGAAGAAGCTCGAGAAGCACATGGAGCCGACGACCGAGGCGAAGAAGGGGCTCTTCGTCGTGCGCGGCTACCGCGGCGACACCAAAGAGCACCACATGGCCCACCTGTTCCAGATGGGCGCCACGCTGCTCCCTGAGCTCGTCGCTCGCTGGCGCGGCTAGGTGGCTGGTCTCTTTCGCCGATAGCTTCGCGATCTCGGCGTCGAGCGTGCTCGCGTACAGTCGTACGCTCCGCGCGACTCGCCACCGACGTCGCTCGCTCTCGACGAAAGCCCCTCAGCCATCCGGTTGACGACGCGACTAGGTACCGAAGGCGGTGCCGGTGATCTCGGGGATGATCGTGCTCGACCCCGAGACGCCCTGTGAGGGCGCGCCACCCGAGCCGTACCACCAGCCCTGGAGCTGGCGCGGCGTCATGTCGCCGATCGAGGCGGCGTCGGGGTTGAACGCCTTGAGGATCGTGTAGAGCACGTCGGACGTGTTGCCGGCGGCGTTCGGGTTGCTGTCGTTGCCGTTCCACGGGCCGGCCACCTGGTGGTGATACGCGGCCTTCATCCGATCGCGGAGCTTGCCGACGAGGATGTACGGCTGGCGAGACACCGAGTGCGTGTAGCCGATCGAGCAGTCGCTGCTCGACATGACGAGGCCGGTGTCGAGGAGGTTGAGGCCCATCGGATCGGTCGTCTCGCGCATCTTGCCGAGCAGGTATGCGAGCTTCTGGTGGGCGTAGACGACGCCGGGGTGCACCTGGCTCTGCTGCACGCTGTTCTCGTGGGTGTTGTAGTGGTGACCGACGTTCTGGCCGATCTCGGCGTACTCGGTCTCGGCGGCGCCGCCGATGAAGAGCACGCTCGCCACGCGCGTGATGTCGCACTTCAGCGCGTAGACGATGAGGTCGCTCATGATG
>CALKVR010001183.1 GCA_938004815.1 uncultured Polyangiaceae bacterium
GCCTCAAACGACGGAGGACGATCAGGACCTCGCGACGATCCAGGAGTGGGTGCGCTGCGGCATGAAGCTCGACGGCATGAGCACCGGTGGCGGCGCCGGGGTCGGCGGTGGCGGCGGTGTGGGTGGGGGCGGTGGGGCCGGCGGCAACTAGGGGTTTGCTCCCCACTCGCTCTCGACGAAAACCACGCAGCCACCCGGTTCTCAGGTGGTATGCTGCCGGCATGCGACCGTCGTCCCTTCTCCGGCGATGTGGCCTCACGCGAAGTGGTCGAGCAGCTCTCATCGTCGCCGTGCAAGCCGCCGTTCTGGGCATCGTCGCCTTCACCAGCGGTTGCGCGCCGGTAGCTCCTTACGAACGCGGCAAGCTCGCGCATCCGACGATGTCGGCCGGCTCGCTCTCGACGATGGGTGAGGAGCACCTCCACGCCATCTCCGAGGGTGCGACGGGCGGCAGCGGCGGCACCGGTAGCGGTTGCGGCTGCAACTGATCTCTCGCGTGACCCATCGCACCTCCCGATCTCCTCAGCGTGCCCGCGCGGGCATCTCGCCGTTCGCCTTCTCGTGGCTCGTGGGCGTCCTCGTCGTCATCGCGTCGTGGTTCGGGGCGCGGCCCGCGCTCGCCCAAGACACGTCGGCCAACGACGCCGAGGTCGAGGTGTTGATCCAGAGCGTCTTCGAGGCCGAGTACCCGAAGAAGCAGTTCGTCGAAGCGCTCGAGAAGCTGCAGCTCGCCTCGACGGTCTGCCAAGAGGGCAGCTGCAGCGCCAAGGTCCGCGCGAAGGTGCTCGTCGGCGTCGCCACCGTGCTTGCCGGCGGCCTCAAGCAAGAGAAGGACGCGATCGAGGTCTTCAAGCTCGCGATCGAAGAAAACCCCAAGGTCGACCTCATCAAAGGCTTCGACAAGGGGCCGATCAAGCAGGCGTGGGACAAGGCGCGCAAAGCCAAGCCGACCGGGCCGCCCGTCGTCGATCAGGAGCGCAAGAAGTACCCCGGCGGGATGCGAGCGCCGCGGGGCTGGAAGACGGCCGAGGCGCACTTTTACTTTCAGGAGGCGATCAAAGCCCAAGACGATCGCGCGTTCGGGCTCTGCGTGGGCTACGCCGGCGACTCGATAGGGGCCGAGGATCGCGTGGGCACCAAGTTCCTTCGCGCCCAATGCGCCGAGAGCGCGGGGCGCTGGGTGCAGGCGCTCGCCGACTACGAGACCGTCTCCGAGCAGGGGCCCGCGCTCGGCATGCACGACACCGCCAAGACGGCCAAGACCAAGCTCGACGCGCTGAGGGCCAAGGTGCCGAAGCTCGTTCTTCGGCCGCCCGCGCGCGCCGACAACCTCGAGGTCTCGCTCGACGGCGAGCGCGTGCCGAACGACCGGCTCGGCGGCGAGCTCTGGGCCGACCCCGGGCAGCGGCGCATCACCGCGTCGGGCAAGGTCGGCGATCAGACCGTGACGTTCGAGCGCGACGTGACGCTCGAAGAGGGCTCGACGACCGCCATCGACATCAAGCTCGTCCCCGCGTCGTCGCGCGTCACCGACAACCGCATCCTCAAGTGTCTCGAAGAGTCGAAGTCGCGTGAGGAGCTCGCCGCGTGTATCGGCGAGGGCACCGGCTCCGAGATCAACGTCGGGGTGTCGGTCGAGCTCTCGGGCTACATCGACAGCGACAACACCGAGGTCATCTCCCCCGCGGTCGGGTTCAACGTCGAGAGCCCCACCGACGGGTGGGGCTTCGGCGGTAGCTTCCTCGTCGACGTCGTCTCGACCGCGTCGACCGACATCGTCGCCAGCGCGTCGCCTCGCTGGACCGAGGTCCGCTACGTGCCGGGCATCAACGGCTTCAAGAAGTTCGGCGACTTCAAGCTCGGGCTCGGCGGCGGCGCGTCGATCGAGCCCGACTACCTGTCGATCGCCGCCGGCATCAACGCGTCGGTCGATCTGCTCGACAAGCGCGTCACGCCCAGCCTGGCGTACGGCTTCGGCTACGATCTGCAGGGCCGCGCCGGCACCAAGTTCTCGACCTTTTCGACCACGATCTACCAGAACAGCGTCGACGCCGGCGTCAGCATCGTGGCCGACAAGTCGACCGTCGTGACCGCGGGCCTCACCGCGATCTTCCAGACGGGCGACACGTCGAAGCCGTATCGCTACGTCCCCATGTTCGACCCGGACATCGCGCCGCTCGTCCCGGCCGGCCTCGCCAAAGAGGAGGTCGATCGAGTCCGAAACGGGGAGCGCGTCCTCGAGCAGCTCCCCACCGATCGGCAGCGCTATGCGCTCTACGGCCGCGTCGCGCACCGGCTCGAGCACAGCACGTTCCGCATCGACGAGCGGCTCTACTACGACACGTGGGGGGTAAAGGCGTCGACGACCGACAGCATGTGGCTCTTCGACGTCGACCCGCGGGTGCGCCTCTGGCCTCATCTGCGCGCGCACGTGCAGACCGGCGCCGACTTCTGGCAGCTCGCCTACACGTCGCGGCGCACGACGGCGGGGCTCGAGCTCCCCAACGTGCGCACCGGTGACCGTGAGCTCGGCCCGCTCCTCGCGTTCAGCGGTGGCGGCGGTGTGCGATTCGCGCTCGGCGAGGAGAAGAACTGGGGCCTCGCCTTCAACGCCGACGCCGTCTACACCCGGTACCTCAACCATCTCTTCATCATCGAGCGATGGGGCGGCTTCGGCGCGCTCGTGGCGGAGGTCGACATCGAATGAAACCTCTCGCTCAAGTGCTCGTGGGGCTCGTGCCTCTCCTCGTCGCGTGCGACAACCCGATCGTCGACGCCAAGATCGAGGCGCTCGGCGGCGAGGCGGCCGACACGCCCGTGGGCGAGTACCACCGGCCGGGGCAGCCGTGCGTGCTCTGCCACGGCGAGTACTACGGCGCGGACCCCGAGCTCGTCATCGGCGGCACCGTGTTCCGCGACAGGCAGACGCTCATGCCGGTCGAGAACGCCAGGGTCGTGCTCTACGATGCGGTCGGCGACATCTACGAGATGACGACGAACTGCAACGGCAACTTCATGCGGAGCGCCGGCGAGCGCGATCCGCAGTTTCCGCTCTACGCGGAGATCTATTGCCCGGTCTACGGGCCCGACGGTCAGCCGCTCCCCGACGGGGCGGGGGGCGTGCAGCTGAAGGTCAAGGCGATGTCGAGCTGGATCAGCCGTGACGGGTCGTGCGCCGGCTGCCACACCCTCCAGGGGCGAGAGTTCGACTCGGTCGGCTGGGTGGTGTGCAACGAGACCGGCGACACCAACCCGATCCCCGACCAGCGCGCCGACTGCCCGGGCAAGCCGCCGATGACCGGCGGCGCCGACAACACCGGCCAAGGGGGTGGAGCATGAAGCTCGTCCGCTTTGCGCTCGCCTCGATCGGTATGGGCGGCATCGGGCTCTCGGTCGCGAGCTGCCTCCCCGAGTACGCCAACAACGAGCTCCTGTGTCCGCCGTACGAAGACTTCGCGACGGTCTCGACCCTCCTCGAGCGGCGATGCGGCACGCTCGATTGCCACGGCAACGGCGCGCGCCCGCTGCGCATCTACGGGCAATACGGGCTCCGGCTCAAGCCGGTCGACAGCGACGACGACACGCTCTACTCGGGCAACCTCGAGCGCGCGACGACCGAGATCGAGCGTGAGTCGAACTATCGGAGCGTCTGCGGCCTCGAGCCCGAGCGTACTCACCGCCTGATCAACGGCGAGATCTCGGTCGAGGAGCTGACGATGGTGCGCAAGCCCAGGCTGACCGAGAAGCACAAGGGCGGCCGCATCTGGGACCAGGGCAAGCCGCCCGATCGTTGCCTCGTGACTTGGCTCCAGGCGCAGTACGAGCCGGGGGCGATGGACACCTCGGACTGCGAGGCGGCGATCACCGAGTGAGCGACGAGGGGGCGGAGCAGGGCGCGAGCGTGCACGCCGAGGCGTGCGAGCTCGACGGCGTCGATCTCATGGTGCCCAATCGCCTCGCCGTCGGCCTGTCGCTGGGCTGGTCGGCGCTGGTCGTGGTGGGGACCATCCTGGCCCTGCTCTTTGGGCCTCCGGCGTCGGGCGAGACGGTGCCGTTCTTGAACACGATGGCCCTCCTCGCGGGGGTGGGCGGCATGTTCGCTTGGTACTTCGCCCGGCCGGGCCGCAAACCCTCTCGAAGCCCCGAGAGGCTTTGCGCCGACGGCGAGGGGGTGCATCTCGGTGACCGCTTGCTCGTGAGGCGAGACGACATCGAGTCGGCGGTGCTGTGGCCCGCTCACGGCGGAGCGGTCGTTCGGATCGAGCGGCGTGGCGTGGGCGCGTCGGTCGATCTGGTCGTTCGCGACGTCGCGGACGGCCGACGCCTCGTTTCGTCGCTCGGCTTCAGCGCGTCACAGGCCGCGTTGCCCCTCGATCTGCCCGCGCTCTCGGTCGCGAACATGAAGAGCAAGGTCCGCGGCAGCTGGCTCGGTGGCGCCGCGATCGCGGGCGGGATCGCCGGCGCCGTCGCCGTGCGCGCGATGGGGGGGCCCGTCTGGATGTCGGCCGCCGTCGCGTCTCTGGGGCTCCTCTTTCACTTCGTGATGCTGGCTCGGCTGTTTCGCCAGGGAAAGATCGTGGTCGGCGCCGACGGCGTCCACGCCACGTGGCTCTGGCACGAGGTGCTCATCCCCGTCCAGGAGATCGAGCGCGTCGAAGTCGTGGAGGGCGAGGGCTGGGCGACGATGCTGCCGATGATCGTTCGCGTCCACAAGAACGACGGATCTGTCAGTGATCTGGTCGGCGGCCTCGGCCGAACCACCGCGATCGGGGGCTTCAACCAGAGCGCCCGCACCCAGGCCGAGACGATCGCCGAGCGCATCGACGAGGCTCTCCAGGCGCGGCGCGGGCTGGCGCCGCTCGCGCTCGCCTGGGATGACGCTCTGCTCGCGCGCGGCGAGCGTGGGACCAGCGAGTGGGTCTCGGCGCTCCGGCGGATCCACGATCGCATCCCGACGTTCCGCGAGCACGCGGGCGCCAGTGTGTTCGATCGGCTGTGGAGCGTGCTCGAAGACGGCGCGAGCGCGCCGGCTCAGCGGGCGGCCGCCGCGGTCGCTCTCTCTCCCCACCTCGACGACGCCGGGCGCGAGCGCGTACGGATCGCGGCCCAAGCGACCGCGACCCCCAAGCTCCGCGTCGCGCTCGAGGCGGCCGCCGAGGACGACGACGTTCGCTTGATCGAAGCGCTCGACGAGGTCGCCGCCGCCGAGGAGGAGCCCCGCGACCTCCCCCCTCGCCGAAGGTGAGGGGGGCCGGGGGGTGAAAGACCAGCACCGACTCCCCCCCGCGACGTGACGTCGCCGAGTCTCGGCACGCGGCTACGGCTGGCGATCCACGACCGACGCCAGGAGCTCGGCCTCGGCCGAGAGCACCCCGTCGACGCGCGCCTCGCCCTTGAGCCGCCACACGTTCGAGCGGCGATGCAGCACCTCGGCGTACAGGTCGAGACGGTCACCGGGCTCCACCGTCTTGCGGAACTTCGCCTTGTCGATGCCCAAGAAGAACATCAGCTTCTCGGAGGCGTCGAACGGGTCGGACGCGTAGGCGAGGATGCCCCCGATCTGCGCGAGCGACTCGAGGATGAGTACGCCCGGCATGATCGGGCGCTGCGGAAAGTGCCCGGGGAACCAGGGCTCGTTGTAGCTCACGCACTTGTGGCCCTTGATGCTGTGGCCGCGCGTGATCTCGGTGACGCGGTCGACCATCACGAGAGGGTAACGATGCGGCAAGATCGTGAGGATCGCGTGGATGTCGATCCGCGTCGGCTCCTGTGCGTCTGACACCGCTTGGACCTATCCCGACTCGCCGGCGTTGTACATGGCGACGACCTTGTCGGTGAGGTCGAGATCGGGCCGCGCGTACGGGGCCGCCTGCTTGTCGAGGACGAGATCGTGACCGTTCTGGCGGGCGAGCTTGCCGATGATCGCGACCATGCGCTGGATGATCGGCTGCGTCAGCTGCGACTGCTTGTCGGAGAGCTCCTTCTTGTAGTCCACGAAAACCGTCTGCAAGAGCATCATCTCCTTGTTGAAGAAGTCCATGCGGCGGGCGAGCGCCTCACGCGACAGCACCTTGGACTGGCGCTCGATGTCGTCGCGCATCTTCGAGAGCTTGGTCTGCTTGCCGTCGAGCTCTTGCTGGCGCTTGTCGAAGAGCTTTTTCAGGGTCGCCTGAGCGCGGATGCCGTCCTCGGTCTGCATGACCGCGC
>CALKVR010001184.1 GCA_938004815.1 uncultured Polyangiaceae bacterium
ATGTGTATAAGAGACAGGTGGAGGGGAGGGCGACCGGCCGAACCCGCGCGCCCTCGCGCTCGAGGCGCGCGATCGCCTCTCGCACACGATCGCGAACGCCCGGCTCTACCCCCTCGCCGAAGTACTCCTCGGGCACGCCGATCGTCAGCCCGCGCACGGGGGCGGTGCAAGCCGCGGCCCAGCCCCCGACGGCGTTCGGAGCGCTGGTCGCGTCGGCCGGATCGTGCCCCGCGATCAGCTCGAGAGAGGCGGCCGCGCCGGCGACGTCGCTGGCGAACATCCCGATCTGATCGAGGCTCGACGCGAACGCGATCAAGCCGTACCGCGAGACGCGACCGTACGTCGGCTTGACCCCGACCACCCCGCAGAGCGCGGCGGGCTGCCTGATCGAGCCACCGGTGTCGGAGCCGATCGCGAGCGGCACCATCGACGCGGCGACGGCCACGGCGCTCCCGCCCGAGGAGCCGCCCGGGATCCGCGCCGTGTCGTGCGGGTTTCGCGCCGGAAAGAACGCGCTGTTCTCGTTCGACGAGCCCATCGCGAACTCGTCGAGGTTGGTCTTGCCCACGAGTATCGCGCCGGCCGCGCGGAGCCGCGCCACCGCCGTCGCCTCGTAGGGCGCGATGAAGCCGTCGGCCGGCGAGGCGTTTGGGCCGCCTCGCCGGAGCAACATCTTGGAGCCCGCGGTCGTCGGCGTTCCCTCGACGAGGAGCGCGTCCTTGACCGCCACCGGCACCCCGGCGAGCGGGCCGAGCGACGCGTTGCGCCGGCGACGCTCGTCGACGGCGCGGGCGGCAGAGAGCGCCGCGTCCGACTGGACGGTGAGGAACGCGCCGAGCTCACCGTCGCGCGCCGCGATCGCGTCGAGGGCCGAACGCGTGACCGCTTCGGCGGTGGTCTCGCCGCGCGCGATGCGCGCTGCCAGCTCGAGGGCGCTCGGCCCGGGGGCGCCGGACATCGGGCTCAGGCCTCGTCCACGAAGCGCGGTACCGCGAAGCCGCCCTCGGCGGAGCGCGGAGCCGACGCGAGGGCATCGCCGACCGAGAAGGAGGGCCGCGGCTCGTCGGGGCGCATGCCGCCGCCCGGCGACGCGGCCGCCACGCTCGCGAGCGGAGCCACGCCCTCCACGTCGAGCTCCCGGAGCATCTCGACGTGGGCGAGGACGCGCTCGCGGTCGCCGGCGAGCGTGGCGACCTCGTCGGCGGAGAGCTCCAGCCGGGCCAGCTCGGCGAGCCGCCGGACGAGAGCTTGATCGACGATCATGGCCTGCTTCCATACCGGAACGAGCGGCCGAAAGGTAGGCGGCCACCGCGTTCGGTGCTAGGCCCGGGCATCCAGCGCCCCGCCGGGGCGTTTCAGGTTTCACGCGATGGATAGAGTCTGGACCCGATCGCTCCCGGCCCCACCGCCGCCGGCGCGCCGCGCGCTCGCCGCGCGGCTCGGGCTGATCGGCGTCGGTGCGCTGGCGGCGATCGTCGCCACGAGCGGCGGCCCCCCCAGCGCGGGCGATCGGCGCGCCGCCGTGGCCGCGCACCTCGCGACCCAGGGGCTCCGCGCCGAGGCCGAGGACGTCGTGTTCATCGACGCGCCCAAGGCCGAGGGGGGCTGGGGCATCCTCGGCTCCACGTTCTCGACCGCTCGCCTCGTCGTCCGCGCGCAGACCTCCGAGGCCGAGCCGCGCGACGTCTACCTGTTCGAGGCGCGCCTCTCGCCCGCAGGGGTGCTGCTCGATCTCGGTCGCGCCCGCAACCTGAGCGACACCATCGGCGCCGACGAGACCCGTCCGGTGGTCGTGGGCGAGCAGGTGGCGTTCGTTTCGCAGAGCGGCATCGAGGGCGCGCCCAGCGTCGTGACGGTGCTCGATTTCTCGGGGCACCCCAAGCTCGACTGGACCGCCGTCGAGCGCGCGCAGCGCGCGGTGCAAAACTGGCAAGCCACCGGCCAGCTGCGCGGGGTCGCCAAGAACAACTACGTCGTCGAGGGCAAAGACGACGTGAAGGTGTCCGTCTCGGGCGGCGCCATCTGGGTCACGAGCGATGGCCGCGAAGCATCGCTTGGCGCCGACGCCGAGCTGCCGGCGTGGGTCACGCGCGAGCCCGAAGAGCTCGCGAAGCCCGGCAACCTCGTCACGTGGTCGGTCGATCGCGTCCGCGCTGAGGTCGGCGACGAGGCGATGCAGGCCGTCAAGCAGGCGGCCTTCACCGTCAAAGACTACTTCGAGCGCAACAAGGAGGAGCTGACGGGCGATACGGGCGAGGAATCCATCGCCGCCGATCTCGGCCAAGAAGACGGCATCGTCGTCCACGAGATCCCCACCGATCCGGATCTGGGGTGGCCGCCCGCGCCGCTGGTCCCCTGGGTCGAGCCCACGCTCGAGGGCGAGGGGCAGTGGAACGCCAAGGACGACCCCGCGTTCTTCCGCGGACAGCCCGGCCTCCCGCCCGTGTTCCTCACCACGTTCATCCGGAGCGATCGCACGCGCAAGGCGACGCGCGTCTACGTGGCGCTCTGGGACCCGCGCCGCGTCGAGCTGCACATGATGGCGGGCACCGTCGAGCCCAAGAGCGCGACCGGCAAGGCCGGCCCAGGCCTCGTTCCGCGCACGCCCGACGTGATGAAGCGCCTCGTGGCCGCCACCAACGCGGGGTTTCAGGCGCTCCACGGCGAGTACGGGATGATGGCCGACGGCATCGTCTACCTGCCGCCCAAGCCCTACGCGGCCACCGTGGGCAAGACGCGCGATGGCTCCACCGCTTTCGGCACCTGGCCCGAGGACGCCACCGTCCCCGACTTCATCGTCTCGTACCGGCAGAACATGACCGTCATGGTCCAGGACGAGAAGTTCAACCCGTTCGACCGCACGTGGTGGGGCGGTACCGTGCCCGGCGCCGAGGACAAGACGCACACCGTCCGCACCGGCATCTGCCTCACCCGAGAAAAGTTCGTCGCCTACTTCTACGGCGCCGATCTCAGCCCCGCCGCGCTCGCTCAGGCGATGATCCAGACGCGCTGCACGTACGGCATCGCGCTCGACATGAACGCCGGCCACTCGGGCATGGAGTTTTACAACGTGGCGCCCGAGGGCGAGCTGCCCCCGGTCGGGCGCGCGCTCTCGACGAAGTGGGAGGACGAGGGCTCCGTCCCCGATCTGCCGGGCTGGAATTTCCGCGCCAAGACGCTGATCAACGGCATGGGGCTGATGAACTTCCCCCGCTACATCAAGCGCGAGTCGCGTGACTTTTTCTACCTGACGCTCCGCCACGTGCTGCCGGGGCCCGCGCTCCCGGCGCCCATCGCGCCCGCGCTCGAGGGCGAGGGCGTGTTCCGGACCAAGGGGCTGCCGCAGCAAGGCTTCCCCTACGCGATCGCGGTCACCGACGTTCGCCCCGATGCGGCGGCGCCGCAGGCGAGCTTCCGCGTCATGGCGTTCGATCCGCGCACCCTCGGAGCGGGCACCGCGAGCGACGACCAAAAGGCGATCGCCTTCGTCACCCCGCCCAAGCAGCCCAGCGGCCGCTCGCTCTGGCTCGACGTCCCCCCCAGCCGGCGCGCCTTCGACGACGCCGCGCCCGCCAAGGGCGCCGTCCTCCTCGCGAGCGGCGCCGAGGGGGCCGAGGGCGCCGCCGTGGCGTGCGTGCACGACGAGTCGGGGATGCTCTACTACGCCGAGCTCGCGGGCGCGGCCGACGGCAAGCGCGCCGCGCTCGCCCCCATCGCCGCCGTGCTCGACAAGGTCGGCTGTCACGCCCCGCTCCTCCTCGCCGAGCCGATGCCGCTCGTGCTCGGCGACGGCAACGACCTCTTCCGCAAGCCGACCCCGGCGTCGCGCAGCAGCGTCAAGCTCGTCCGCGTCGCCGCGCCCGGAGGCGTCCGCTTCTTCGAGGACACCCCCGTCGTGCCGCGCTCGACGTGGTACCCGCTGCAGCAGCACCGCGTGCGGTACTTCAAGAAGCGCGACGAGTGATCGACTCGGCTCAGGGCAACCGGACCGGGGTGGCGTAGCCGGGAGCCTTTCGTTCGTGGGCGGCAAAGAACGACTGGAGCGCTCCGAGCCGCGCCGAGGCTTCGTCCGGTAGATCGTCGACGAGGTTCCGCCGCTCACCCGGGTCTGCCCGCAGGTCGAAGAGCTCGACCGTCCCGTAGCGGCGATCCTCGATGACCTTGAAGCCGTCTGGAAAGACCAGAGCGCGCTGGTGTCTGCCCGAGTCGATCAGGAGGGGGCGCGGCCGCGCCGGTGCCCCCTGCGCGATCATCGGTACCAGGGTTGCTCCGTGAGAGAACGAGGCGGGTGCGGCGCTTCGGAAGAGATCCAGAATGGTGGGCGCGAGGTCGAGGAGCGTCACTGGTCCGCGCACCACCCGTGGCTCTAGCGCACGTCCCTCGAACAGCAGCGGAACTCGAACCATCTCTTCGTAGAGCGTCGTCGAGTGGAAGTTGGCTCCGTGCTCCCCGAACGCTTCACCGTGGTCGGCGGTGACCACGAGGAGCGCTCGCTGGGCGAGCGCCGGGGTCGCGAGCGTCTCTCGCAGGCGGCCGATCTGCGCGTCTACCAGCGCGAGATCGCCGAGATAGCGCTCGAAAGGCGGCGTCGATTCGTTGCCGGACTCATAGGGCGCGTGACCCTCCAGCAAGTGCAGGTAGAAGAACTGGGGGCCATCCGGAGCCGGTCGGAGGCGTTCGAGCGTGGCATCCACGAGGCGCGAAGACTCCACATAGAAGAGGCCAGCCTCACGTTCGGTCGCCACCAGCCGCGTGTTGTCGTCGAAACGGCCGATAACCCCGGTGTCCTGCGCGAGCCATTCCACACCGTGGATCACCGTGGTCCGTACCCCGGCTGCGGAGAGCACCTCCGGCAATCGGGGGGTGGTGTCGGCGTGGGGCCAAGGCAGCTCGTCGATCCGGAAGCCCGTCGTCCAGGCGATCTCGGAGAAATATCGGCCGCTGAACATCGACGTCAACGCGACGATGGTGGCCGGAGCCGTCGTGCGGGCCTCCTCCACCCAGACACCAGCGTGGCGCATCGCGTGAAGGTTCGGGAGCCGGTCGGCGTGCGCCTCGCTCGCGATCAGGTCGGCGCGCAAGGCGTCGACCACGACGAGCACGACGATCCCGTCGGTGGGCAGCACCCGGTGCTCGGTCGCGGGGTGCTCGGCGGCGGCCTCGGCGCGCCAGACGGGCGCGGATGTCGCCATGGTGAGCCATGTTTGTCCGCGCGCCACGTAGGGGGCGAGCACCGCACCGGGGTGCGCGAGGAGGTAGACCCGCACCGCCATCGGGGGGCGGACGACGATGCTGACGACGGCGACGGCGGTGAGGACGACGAGGCCGATCGTCGCCCGGAGCCCCTTCGGTCGCAGCGAGGTGGTCGTGC
>CALKVR010001185.1 GCA_938004815.1 uncultured Polyangiaceae bacterium
GCATGCAATCGCTCTTTCCGCCCGACACGTTCACGAGCGGGGCCGAGCCTCTCGCGTTCGTCTGCGAAGAGGCGAGCCCGGTCCGTGGGGCGCCCAAGGTGCGCGAGGCGCTCGTGCGCGACGGTCGCGGCAAGGTGACCGACGGGATGAAAGAGTGGGCGGTGCTGGGCTATTTCGAGCTCGGCGCATACGCCCTCCTGCGGGATCACTGCTGCGGGCCGAGCGCACCTCCGCTCGATCTGCCGATTTCGCCGGGGCGCTGCCCGTCGCTCACGGTGCCGCTCGCTGCCGTCGCCAGCGCGGGCCAGAGAGGCGCCGACCCGGCGGCGGCCGCGCGCGCGATCGACGAGCTCGACCAAGCGGTGCGCTGCATCACCCGCAGCAAGCAGACCAAGGCGTTCGGGGGCTACCCTCGTCCGAGCGGCGGTGAGGGCACGACCCTGGCGAAGACGATCGCGCGCGGCAGGGGGGGCTGAGCCTCAGCCCCTCGTCCCTCGCTGCGAGTGGCGGACGTCTTTGCCTTTGACCATGAACACGACCATCTCGGCGACGTTGGTAGCGTGGTCGGCGATCCGCTCGAGGTAACGCGCGAGCGATTGCAGGCGCGTCGCCCGATCGACGTTCTGGGGCCCTTGCATCATGCGTGCGACGAGGTCCTCGAAGATGCGGGCAAAGCGTGAGTCGACCTCGCTGTCGCGGTCGAGCACGTCGCGCGCAAGCGCCTCGTCGGCCCGCACGAACGCGTCGAGAGCGTCGTGGAGCATGGCGCCGACGAGCGCGCCGAGCTCCAGGACGTCGGCCTGACCCTCCATGGTGGGGGCGGCCGCCAGCTCGATCACGCGCTCGCAGATGTTCACGCCCAGATCACCGACGCGCTCGAGGTCGGTGACGATCTTCAAGACGGCCGCGATCAAGCGCAGATCCGACGCGACCGGGTGCCGGCGAGCCAGGATCAGGAGCGCCAGATCGTCGATCTGAACCTCGAGCTCGTCGATCTGCTCGTCGAGGGCGATGAGACGGCGCGCCCCCTCGACGTCGCGCTCCGCGAGGGCCTGCATGCCGCGCCCGAGCACCTCCTCGGCCTTCGCGCCCATGTACAGGACGCTCTCACGCAGCTTCGCGAGCTCGCCCGCATACAGCCTGTCGGTGTGCTGCACGGCCGTCACCCGAACCTTCCCGTGAGGTAGTTCTCGGTCCGCGGATCGCGCGGGTTACGAAACACGACGTCGGTACGATCATGCTCGATCAGCTCGCCCTCGTGAAAGAACGCGGTCGTGTCGGCCACGCGAGCGGCCTGCGAAAGGCTCTGCGTCACGAGCACAATCGTCAGCTGACGGCGAAGCTCGTTCAAGACCTCCTCGACGCGAGCGGTGGCGATCGGGTCGAGCCCCGAGCACGGCTCGTCGAGCAGCAGCACCTCGGGCTTCAGCGCGAGGCAGCGAGCGATGCAGAGCCTCTGCTGCTCCCCGGCTGCGAGCACGGCTGCTGGCCGGCTCAAGCGGTCTTTCACCTCGTCCCAGAGATCGACGCGCCGCAGCGTGGCCTCGACGACGCCGTCGGGGCGCTCCGCGCGCTCGCCCGCGAGGCGGTAGCCGGCGAGGACGTTCTCGCCGATCGAGAGGCCGGGGAGCGGCTGCGGGCGGTCGAACACCATGCCGATTCGGCGGCGCAGCGCCGCCGGGTCGACCTCCGGGTGATAGATGTCGACACCGTCGATCACGACTCGGCCCTCGACGCGCGCGCCGGGCTTGGTCTCGTGAAGCCGGTTCAAGCATCGCAGGAACGTCGACTTGCCTGCCCCCGCCGGCCCCACGATGGCCGTCACCTCGAGCCGCGCCACTTGCATCGTGACCCCTCGAACGGCCTCGACCGCGCCGTGGTGGGCGGAGAGCGACGTCGTCGCGACCTTGGCCTCGGCGGCGCCGCTCATCGCGGCCCCCGTCGCCTTCGGCCGAGGACGCCGAGCCCAGCGACGACCAAGACCAACACCAGGGCGACCGTGTTCGCGCGAGCGCCCGCGTCCACCCCCGGCGCCGACGCCAGCCAGAACGCCGCGGTCGGGAGCGCGGCCACGCGCGACGCGTCCGCGACGTCGCCTGACCCGGCCACCGCCGCCGTGACGAACAGGAGCGGCGCGCCCGCGCCCACGGCTCGCGCCGTCGTGCGCGACACCGCTCGAACGAGATCGGGCGCGATCGAGCGCACGAGGACGAACGCGACCACCCTGGCCCGGGTGCCGCCCAGCGCGACCGCGGCGTCGCGCAGGCTCGCCGGCGTCGCCGCGAGCTGCTCGAGCGTGGCCCGACAAACGGCTGGCGCGACGAGGCAACCGATGGCGACCGCACCCGCCGCGGTCGAGCCCCCGTGGACCGCGAGCACCACGGTGGCGTACACGACGAAACCCACGACGATGGGGGGAACGGCGGCCAACACGTCCGAAGCCGCGCGCGCGAGACGCGCCGTCGCGCCCCCACCCTCGGCGACGCCGACGCCGACCAACACGCCCGTCGGGACGCCGCCCAAGAGCGCGAGCACGACGATGATGGCCGAACCGGAAAGGGCATTTTCCACCACCGAGAGCGTCTGGGGTGACAGGTCGGGAGGCTGCATGAAGGGCAGCGCCAGCGCGACGATCGTCAGCGCGAGAGCGCCGACGGAGGCAACTGACAATGCCGTCATGATGACACCCGATGGCCGCCTCCGCTTGTAGCGCAAATCGTCGGCCGTCATGCCGCCCGCTCCACCCGCGCGCTCTCGGCCGGCTCACGGGGCCGGAGCAATCGCCGACCGACGAGCATCACCGGCACCACGAGCACGCACAGCCACACCGCGGCGCCGGCCAGGGCGGCGATGTGGTCCACGCGGGTCGCGTCGACGGTCTCGTCGACCAAGACCGCGCCCAGCGTGCTGAAAGGCGCGAACAGCGAGCGGGGCCACAGCGGGTTCGAGCCGCAGACCATCTCGACAGCGAGCGACTCTGCCAGCGCCCGGGCGAGGCCGATCGCTACTGCCCCCCACAGCCCCGCTCGCGCGACCGGCAGGACGGCGTGCCGGATGACGTCCCAGCGCTGCCCGCCGAGCGCGACGGCCGCCTCGCGCAACGACGCTGGCACCCCGCCCAGCGCACCGCATGCGAGAGCGGTGATCGTCGGGAGTATCATCGCGCCCAGCACGATGCCGGCCGTGACCAGGCCGAACCCGGCCGACGGCCCCGCGTCGTTCGCCGGGGCGAGGTGGTCGCGCACGAACGGCACCACCACCGTGCGCCCCCAGAGGCCGAACATCACACCCGGCAACGTCGCGATGACGTCGACCAACGCGCGCGCCGGTCCGGACACCCACGGCGGCGCGAGCTCGACGATCCAGATCGCGGCGAGGACGCCGACGGGCGCCGCGACCAGGACGCCGAGCAGGGACGCGACCAAGGTCCCGAAAGTGAGAGGGAGCAGACCGTAGCTGCCCAGCGCCGGGCTCCACGTCGTCGACAGGATGGTGGAGCCGACCGTGCGGCCATCCAGCGTCGCGAGCGCGAGGGCCACGAAGATGACGACCACACACCCGACCATGGCGGCGGATGCGGCCGCGGTCAGCGCGCGAAGCGCGCCTTCGGCGCCCGCCCACGAACGCGCAGCGTGCCGTTCGTCGAGGCCGGCGTCGCGCCGCGAGAGCGGCCCGGAGAGAGGGGGACCCATGGTGAATGGCTCAATCGATCGAGAGCAGCGCCACGTTACCCGAGTGCAAGCGGCGGATCAGCGCGCGGGAGCGAGATAGCGCAGACGGCGGGAGGGGCGCGAGGCTCCCGAGGAGCGCGGTACCGCGGGCCGGCTCGCCCGCGAGCGACAGCTGCCCCTGGGTCAGCACCCAGTGGAGCATTCGCGCCATCGCGGAGCCCTTGGCGACGTCCGCGAACGCCTCGGGCACGATGAGGAACGTCGCCGACGCGAGCGGGTAGCCCACCGCGGGGGCGGCGGACCAGTCGTCGCCAGCGGCCAGGTCATCGGCCGCCGCCCCGACCGTTTCGATCGTGGGGAGCAGAAACCGGCCCTCGTCATCGTCGAGGCTCGCGACCGCCAGCGGGCCGCCGGCCGCGCGCGCGACCTCGACGTAGCCCATCGAGCCGGGGATGCGCAGCAGCAGGTCTGCGACCCCGTCCGTGCCCCGGGCGTTCACCGAGCGCGGATGCGTGACGGCCAGGCCCGCCCCCGCGTTCTGGCGCCAAGCTTCGGAGCGGGCCGAGAGCGCGCGCGTGAAGATGGCGGTCGAGCCCCCGCCGTCGGCGCGGCCGATCGGCGTGATGGGGTCGCGAGGCAAGCGGACGCCTGGGTTGTCGCCCGCGATCCCGGCGTCGTCCCAGGTGAGGATCTCGCCGAGGTAGATGCGCGCGACCGTCTCGCGTCGCAGCCGCAGCCCCGGGACGGCGCCGCCGAGGTTGTAGGCAACGGAGAGGGCGCTCATCGCCACCGGGACGACGAGGATATCACCGCGAAAGCCCGCGCGTTCGGCGAGCGGAACGCCCACGTCGGACGCACCGAAGTCGATCGCGCCCGAGCGCAGCTGCCTGATGCCGGCGCCCGAGCCGACCGCCGCGTAGTCGACGCTTACGCGCGGAACCGCGGCGGCGAACGCCGCGAACCACGACATGTATTGCCGCGATGGCATGGTCGCGCCCGCCCCGCGCAGGCGGATGTGGTGTGGGTCCGAGCACGCGGCCGCGCCCAGGCCGCTCAAGAAGAGCCGCCGCCCCATCGAGGTGCCCCCGCCGCTCGGCTCACCCATCCGTGACGACCGGCGACCTACTGGCGCGCTGCGAGACCGGCGCGGGCGGGGCGACCGGCAGGTGGAGCGAGAATCGAGTGCCCTTTCCGACCGTGCTCGATACGAAGATCGCGCCCCCCATCGCCTCCGACAGGTGCTTGACGATCGCGAGCCCGAGCCCCGTGCCCCCGAGCTGCCGCGACCGGCCCGCGTCCACGCGGTAGAAACGCTCGAAGAGCCGGTCACGGTGGCGCGCCTCGATCCCCGGCCCGGTGTCCGCGACGTAGACCGTCACCTGCGCGTCGTCGGCCTCGGCGCCGATGGTCACGGTGGCCCCCGGACAATACTTGATGGCGTTGTCGACGAGGTTGAAGAGGATGCGCTCGAGCGCGCGCGCGTCGCCGCGAGCCTGGGAGAGCCCCGCTGGCACCGCGAGCGCCAGCGTCGTATGCGTACGAGACGCCCGCTCTGCAAAGAACGCGATCGTCCGCTCGGCGACAGGGCGGACGTCGACGGCCTCGGACGCGAGCTCGAGCTCGCGCGACTCGATCTTGGAGAGATCGAGCAGGTCGTCGATCAGCCCCTGCAGGCGCTCGGCGTTCCGCTCCACGATCCCGAAAAAGCGCGCGCGCCCCTCTGCGTCGCCCGGCGGCATCGAGAGGATGGTCTCGATCGCCGAGCGAATCGAAGTCACCGGGGTGCGGAGCTCGTGCGACGCGTTCGCCACGAAGTCTCGCCGCAACGTCTCGAGCCGGCGCAGATCGGTGACGTCGTAGAAGACCACCAAGAGCCCGCCCGGCTCGACCTCCAGGAGCTCGGCCCGGACGAGGAGCTTGCGGGGCTTGAGCCCGGTCACCTCGATCTCGCCCTGAGCCGCCCGCCCCGACCGGCGCGCGGCGTCGAGCAGATCGTGCAGCGCGGCATCGCGGATCACCTCGATCGGGAGCTTGCCGACGTCGTCGTCGCGGAGCAGCAGCATCTCCCGGAGCGCAGGGTTGAGCAGCGCCACCTTGCCGTCGCGGTCGACGAGCAACACCCCCTCGCTCATCCCGGTCAGGATGCCACTGAGCAGATCGCGCTCACCGACGAGCTCGCGCAGCGATCGCCGGAGACCGTCCGCGAGCTGCTCGAGCGAGCGGCCGAGGTCGGCCAAGTCGGCCTCGTCGGGCGCCGCCCGCGCACGCGCCTCCAGGTCCCCGCCCGCCATACGGCGCGCCAGGATGCCGAGCTCGCGCACACCCCCGGAGGCGAGTCGGGTGGCCAGGTTCGAGAGGACGGCCGCGATCACCAGCCCGACGGTGCAAGCGAGCATCGTCAAGCTCCCGACGAGCGACCGAACCTCGGAGAGCGGCTCGAGCGAGAGGCCGACCCGCGCCGCTCCGATCACCTCCCCCTCCGATCGGACCGGCGCCGCGCCAAAGACGAGCGGCTCGAGCGAGCTCGGCGAAAAGCGAGCCGACGTCTCCGTCCGTCCCCCGAGCGCGGCGAGCGCCTCGTCGCTCGGAGCACCGGCTCCGAGGTCGACGACCGTCTCCAGATCGAGGGCGGAGTCGCCCGCCACTCGGCCGTCGCTCGCAAAGAGCGTCACGCGGCCGTGCGCGGCCGCGGCGAGCTCGTCAGCCAGGTCGTCCCACCGTCGCGACGGCTCTATCGGCCCGCCCACGAGCTCGATCTCGCGCGCCACCAGGCCGGCTCGCGCGAGCGCATCCTGATGGAGCCGCTTGTGGGTATCGACCTCGAGGACGTGCGTGGCGTAGCCGTACCCGGCGGTGGCGGACAGCAACAGGACGGCGGCCGAAACGAAGAAGAGCTTCTCGCGGAGGCCGATCCGCATCGGACGAGGCTATCACCGCCCGGCTTCGGCCGGGCTCCCGACGAACCGGTACCCGACGCCGCGAACCGTCTCTACGTAGTCTCGAACGGGGCCGAGCTTCTCGCGCAGGCGTTTGACGTGGGTGTCGACGGTGCGCGTCGTCAGCTCGGCTTGCACGTCCCACACGTCGTCCAGGAGCGACGCTCGCGTCTGCACGCGGTTGCGGCGCTCGTAGAGCGTGACGAGGAGCCGAAACTCGAGCGGGGTGAAGTCGACCTCGGCGCCGTTGATCCAGACGCGGTGGGCGGCGCGGTCGATCTTGAGCGCGCCGAACTGGATGGCGTTCTCCTCGGCGGGCTGCTGCGCTCGCCGCAGGACCGCGCCCACCCGGAGCAAGAGCTCACGAACGCTGAACGGCTTGACGACGTAGTCGTCTGCGCCGAGCTCGAAGCCGACGACGCGATCGATCTCTTCGCCCTTGGCCGTCACCATGACGACGCTTATCCCGCCCGTCTCCGGCGCGGACTTGAGCGCGCGACAGATCTCGGTGCCTTGCATGTCGGGGAGCATGAGATCGAGCAACACGAGATCGGGCCGCTGCTCGCGCGCGACGCGCAGCCCCTCGGCGCCCCGAGAAGCGACGGTGACGTCGTGCCCCGCCTGCCGTAGGTTGTACTCGAGCACCTGCTGGAGATCGGGTTCGTCCTCGACGATCAGAACGCGGGCCATCGAGCCTCCGAGACGGTCCTGGCATCGAAACGGGCCAGCACCGAGGAGCCAATTACCAAGGAGATGTGACAGCTCCGTGACGACACAGCAAGAGTGTGTGAAAACGGCCCGCCTGGTACGGTTGCGCAGCCTCCCGGACTCCACGGCCACGAGACATTTCCATGAAACCTCTGGTAGCGAGCCGCTTCGTCGCAACTTGGTTC
>CALKVR010001186.1 GCA_938004815.1 uncultured Polyangiaceae bacterium
GTCTGGTAGCGGCCTTCGACCAGTGCCGGCGCCGGGGTCAGAGCCGCGACCGCTGACGCGACTTGCGCCTCATCCACCGGCCGCTCCAGCCAGAATACGACGCCGTGGTGCTTGGACGCCGAGCCGGCAAGCGGCAGCAGGTCCCCTGCCCGCTTGCGCAAGCTCGCAATGCCGTCGGTCTTGCCGCCGACATCGACATGAACGGCTACGTCATCGAGCACGACGACATGGACCCGCCCCACATCGTGGCCGGCTCGCTCATCGTGCCCGCCGGAGGCTACGCCGTGATCGGCGTGAACGGCGACGCGATGGTGAACGGCGGGGTGACCGTGGACTACGTCGCGACCGACATCTTCCACAACAACACCGCCGACCTCATCGCCATTTACACCGACATGGGCGATCTGATCGACGAGACTGCCTACGACCAGGCGTCGGGCCTCGACCCCGACGGCCCGAGCCGCAGCCTCGATCCGGCGTTCCTCGACGCCGACGCGAACGACGACGACACGAACTTCTGCGAGGCGTCGTCGTTCATCAGCGGTGGCGCGGGCGACCAGGGAACGCCGGGGGCGGCGAACGACGCCTGCCCCTGAGAAATACGCAACGGGCGACAGGCAACAGATAATTCACAACGCCGCGCTGCCGCCCGCGACGGACCCGTTACTTCCTCTTCTTGGCCGCCTTCTTCTTGGGGGCGGCCTTCTTCGGAGCGGCCTTCTTGGCCGCCTTCTTCTTGGGCGCGGCCTTCTTCTTTGCAGCGGCGGGCTGCGCCTTCTGTTGCCAGACGCCGATCACGCCACCCTGCGGATCGACGAAGATGCCGAGCGCGCCGGTCGCGCCGATGTCCATGTACGGCACGAGGATGTGCGCGCCGGCCTTGGCCGCCTTGGCGATCGTCTTTTTCACGTCGGCGACGCCGACGTAGGGCGTCCACGCGGTGGGCTGCTCGGGCATGTTCTTGCCGCTCATGCCGCCGCCGACACCCTGGCCGACGTCGATGCCCGTCCACTGCATCTCGGGAAAGTCTTTGAGCTTCCAATCAAAGACGGCCTTGTAGAACTTCTTCGCCGCCGGGACGTCGTCCGCGGCGAGATCGACATGAACGAAAGGGTTTCCCATGGGCGGGGATGGTAGGAGCCTACCGCCGCTCGTCAACGGTCGGCGAACGGGGCGCCTCACATGACAGGCGACATATGATCGCGGGCCGCGGCCTCAGGGGAGGAGACGCCACGTCGTGCCCTCGGGCGAGTCGTAGAGCTCGACGTCGAGGGCGGTGAGCTCTTGGCGGATGGCGTCGGCGCGCGCGAAGTCTTTGCCCTGACGAGCGGCGACCCGGTCTTGGATCTTTTGGTCGATCGCGGCCGCGGTGATGCCCCGGAGCTGGAGACGCTGGGCGCGGGTGCGGGCCTCGTACTCCGAGGGGAGCGTCTGCAGGAGCCCGAGGCGCTCGGTGACGTCGACGAGCGACTTGGCGAGGCGGCTCGCGACGTACGGGGCGAGCTTGGCGATCGGCGGCTCTTTTTTGCGACGCTGCGCGATGTCGCAGAGCTCGTTGCCCGTCTTGGCCACCTCGGCGATCACCGAGAGAGCGACGGGCGTGTTGAGATCGTCGTCGAGCGCGGCTTTGACGCGCGGGACGGCCTCGTTCGAGAGCGCGATCATGGGGGCAAACGTGGGCGGCATCGTCGAGATGGTGCCGGTGGCGCCGCTCTCGGCGAGCGCACGCAGGCGCTGCAGCGTCACGTAGAGGTAGTCGACGCGGCGCTCGGCCTCGACCACGCCCGGGAACACGACCCGACCGTCTTCGAGCTTCTCGGTGTCGAAGGCGATCGGGCCGCGGTAGTGCACCGTGAGCAAGAAGTAGCGGAGAGCCTCGGGGTCGTTGCGCGCGTAGACGTCGCGGACGGTGACGAAGTTGCCGAGCGACTTCGCCATTTTCTCTTTGTCGATGTTGACGAAACCGTTATGAATCCACATCCGCGCGAAGGGCCCCTCGCCCGGGAACGCGGCCTCGCTCTGGGCGATCTCGTTCTCGTGATGGGGAAAGATGAGGTCCATCCCGCCACAGTGGACGTCGAAGCCGTGGCCCAGGTGCTTGGCGCTCATGGCCGAGCACTCGATGTGCCAGCCGGGGCGGCCCTTGCCCCACGGGCTGTCCCAGCCCCAACCGTCGTTGGCGCAGCCCTTCCACAGGGCGAAGTCGAGCGGGTCGCGCTTGGTCTCGTTCTGCTCGATGCGCGCGCCCACCACCAGCTCCTCGATCTTGCGCTTGGAGAGCTTGCCGTAGCTCGGGAACGCGCGAACGGCGTAGTACACGTCGCGCACACCGTCGGACAGGTCCACGACGTACGCCGCCCCCTTGTCGATGAGGCGCTCGATGATGCCGATGATCTCGGGGATCGTCTCGCTGACCTTGGGCTCGACGTCGGGCGTGAGGCACCCGAGCGCGCGGATATCGGCCTGGTAGAGCTCGGCCATCCGCGCCGAGAGCGCGAGCGGAGCCTCTCCCGTCTCGGCGGCGCGCTTGAGGATCTTGTCGTCGACGTCGGTGATGTTGCGGACGTACTTGGTGCGTAGCCCCTCGGCCCGAAGGTGCCGGACCAGCACGTCGGGGGCCAGGGCGGCGCGCGCGTGCCCCACGTGGGCGACGTCGTAGACGGTGGGCCCGCAGCAGTAGACCCCCACCTCGCCGGTTGGCCGGACGATCAGCGGCTGGGGGTCGGCGGTCAGGGTGTCGAACAGGCGCAGCGCGGTCT
>CALKVR010001187.1 GCA_938004815.1 uncultured Polyangiaceae bacterium
GCCTCACGCGGGGTGCCTCGATCCTCGATGTAGAGCTGCGCGCGCGCGAGGTTCACGGGCGCGTCGAGCGCCGCCGCGATGCCGAGCCACCTGGTCGGCTCGACCGTAACGCCGCCGCGAGGGCCGACGGTCGCGAACAGGTGCGTCTGCGCATCCGCGCGCGAGACCTCGCTCGCGTCGGAGAACATCGCACCGACGGAGCCCACGGTGCACAGATCGATCGAAACGATCGCGTGAACCGGCAGATGCGCGCAGGGCACGACCGAGCCGTGGGCGATGAACGAGCTCACCGTCCCGAACGGCTCGGTGTGCGAGCTCGGAAAGTAGAAGACACCCTCTGCCGCGACCGACCACACCTGCCCCTCGACACCGACCCCGGCGCGAATGCCGCCCCGCGGCGCGGGCGTCAGGCCAACCGGCATCACGAAGGCGGCCGTGATGAGCGCGCCCGGTGCGGAGGGCGACCAGAGCGACCGCGGCTCCTGGTGCGGAACGGGTCGAGGCGGTGTCGGGCGGTCCGGGGGTGGCGGGCCGGGTTTGTCTACGGGGCCGGGCGGTGGGTCCCTCGGAGGGGGCGCGCCGCCCGCCCGAACCGCCTCCGGATCGACGGCGATGGCCGCGGCGAGGGCGAGGGTCGAAGCGACCTCGAAGCAATCGGCATCGCGGAGCGTTCGCTCGGCTTGCTTCTTTCCCGCGGCGTCGGCGAGCACGAAGCGCCCCACGATATCGCGCGCCAAGGGCCGCAGCTCGACGCGCAACGCGGACGACGCCGCCTTGTCGAAAGGATCGTAGCCAAGACGCGCGAGCACGAGCGTGCGAAACGTCGCCTCGTCGGGGCACGATGTCGCGGCCGTGTCTTTGCGCTCGTACGTGAGCGTAACCCTCGCGGGCTCGGCTTCAGCGAGCTCGCTGATCGTCAGCAGGACGGCGAGCGACGCGAAGCCGGAGACTCTCACCGCGCGCGATGCTAGCAGGCGGCGGTCAGGAGAGCGGCACGCTGTCACACTCCGCGGCGCAGAGCTCGTTGTTCTGTTCGCAGGTGACTTCGTCGTGGTTCAGACAATCGGCGCAGAGCTCGATGTTGTCCTCGACCGCCTGGCTCTCGTCGCCGGCAGCCTCGCAGGCGTTCTGGCAAGCGTCGATCGTGCCGCCTACGACCCCGCAGTCGACCGCGTACTCGCAGATGTCGTCGCAACGAATGTTGTTGGTCGCCTCGTCGACGGCTTCTTCGCAACCGGTCGAGACGGCAGCCACGCAGGCGAACGACGCGACCGCGAGGACGTAGGCATAGGGCTTGTTCATGCCCGGACGACGATGCACCGGTCGTGCCGACCGAAAGCCTCGCCGCGATCTGGCCGCTCGCACGTCCGCCACCGGTGCGGGCACGCGCGATCTGCGGCGCTCTTGCGCGCACGAGCGCACAGCGGCGGGCCAGCACTTTGGGGTACGCTGGGCGGATCCATGAAGCGAGCGGCCCTTCTCTTTGCAGTGCTCGGGTGTGGGCTGGCTGCGGGGGTGACGTGGGCGGCGCCCGGAGCCGATCCGATGCGCACCGACCTGCTGCGGGTCGACACGAGAGCCTGGCTCGAGCTCCCGTCCTTCTC
The DNA here is from genome assembly GCA_938004815.1 of uncultured Polyangiaceae bacterium. GTDB lineage: Bacteria > Myxococcota_A > Polyangia > Polyangiales > Polyangiaceae > Xiheicaenibacterium. The sequence continues at coordinate 1,605 of CALKVR010001187.1, forward strand.
GACGGATCCGGTGGTGCTCGTCGACCGAAGATCCGGCGTGGGCGTCGCGGTGCGGCCGACCGACGCTCGGCGCGTGCCAGCCGAGCCGTTCGGTGAAGCGCTGTCGTTTCGGGACGCCTTCGACGACGCCGACATGGTCGTGACCCACCACGCGAGCGGTTTCGAGGACACGACCTACTTCTCGTCGAGGCCATCTCTCGAGGCGGCTCGCTACGAGCTCAGGCTGGAGAACGCGAGCGGACTGCGCCTGTTCGACGACGTGCTCGAGGTGCTCGACCACGACGGCACGCCGCGTGTGCGGATGGCTCGCCCGTGGATCCGTGATCGCCACGGCGAGATCCATCGCCTGAACGTGAAGCTCGCGGGGTGCGCCTTCGACGACAGCCCGCTGCCGCCTTGGCGCCGGCACACGATCCCACCGGGCTCCGACGTTTGCGAAGTCGCGGTCGACTGGGAGGCGCTCGACATCGCCTACCCGGCGGAGCTCGACCCGGCGTGGGCCATCACAGCGGGCATCCTCATCGTGCGCTCTCACGCCGCGATGTGTTCGAACGACCAGGGTCGGGTCGTCCTCGCGGGCGGGGAGACACCCCTCGAATCCCCCGCGTCTTCTGCGGAAATGTACGATCTGGCGACCGATACTTGGAGCGTCATCGCGCCGATGGGCCGCGCTCATCATTCGCCGGAGTGCGTGACGCTGGCCGACGGCCGCTTCCTGTTCACCGGCGGGACGAACATCACGCCCATCGCGAACGCCCACGTCTACGATCCGGGCGCGGGCACCTGGTCGGACGGGGGGATGCTCGAAGCGCGATCGGGACACACGCTGACGTTGCTGCCGGACGGTCGCGTGCTCGCCGTCGCGGGCTTCTCGGGGGTCGTGCCTCTCTTCTCGAGCGCGGAGGTGTACGATCCGGTCGCGGACGCTTGGAGCGCGACGGGTCTCCTCGACTCTGTACGTGTCGACCACGGCGCGACGGTGCTGCCCGACGGGCGCGTGCTCGTCGCAGGCGGGAACCAGAACGCGAGCCCGACGTGTGAGCTGTTCGATACGAGCACGCTGACGTGGTCGCCAGCCGCGTCCATGAACACACCCCGCGAGCGCTTCCCCCTGTTGGTCGTCGGCAGCCGTGCGCTCGCGTTCGGAGGCGGCGGTGTCCCCGCAGACTGGGTCGAGGCGTACGATCCCGCGCTCGATGAGTGGACCCTCGTCAACCAGCTCCCCGCACCGCTCGAGAACCACCACGTGCTCCCGCTGCCATCGGGGCGGGTCCTCTTGTTCGGGGGCACGGACGACCTCGGCCTGGTCGATCAGACCTACGCGTACGACGCCGCGCTGAACGAGTGGCTCGAAGCAGGCCCGGGGACGGATCGCACCGAGAGCCTGGCGTCCGTCCTCGCCGACGGTAGCCTCCTCGTCGCAACCGGCCACGGCAACCGCGGCGATCCGGTGCCGCTCTCGACGTTGCGCTTCGTGGAGACCACCGCCGGCGCCACGTGCGAGACCGCCGGGGAGTGCGAGACCTCGTACTGTCGCGACGGCGTCTGCTGCAGCGAGCCGTGCACGGGGAGCTGCCAGCGGTGCGACGCGACGGGCGAGTGCGTCGCCGTCACGGGCGCAGACGACCCCGACACGTGCACCGGCGACGCATCTTGCGACGCGCTCGGAGCGTGCAAGCCCGCGCTCGGCGCCGCATGTCAGGACGATGGAGGGTGCGCCAGCGGCCATTGCGTCGATGGCGTCTGCTGCGATCGCGCCTGCGACGCGACCTGCGAAGCGTGCGATGGCGCCTCGCCTGGCGTGTGCGGGCTCGTCGTCGGTGCGCCCCACGGCGACCGGCCGGCCTGCCCCGAGGGTGCCGTCTGCAGCGGAACGTCGGCCGAGTGTATCGAGCTCGTCTTCTGCCAAGACGAGCACTTCGCGGTGCAGCCGGACGGCACGCTGCGCGACTGCTCGCCCTACATCTGCAGCTCCGACGGCGCGTGCCTCCAGAGCTGCGGCTCCGTGTTCGACTGCGCCGCCCCCTTCGTGTGTGACGCAGCCGGCGCCTGCGTCGTGCCGAAGAGCTCGCCGCCCCAGGAGGGATGCTCGGCGGCGCCTGCGACACCAGGCTCCGCTTCGTGGCTCGTGGTGGCGCTCTTCGCGCTCGGCTTCGGCGCGCGCCGCGAAAGGCGTCACCCGTCGGGGTCGAGGCAAGCCTCGACGCCGTCGCACGCGCTCTCGGAGAGGCAATCGTAGACGCCCTGCGACGACTCGGGGTCATCGTCGAGGACACCGATCGCGTCATCGACGCACTCCGTGTAGCCGATGTTGTCCGGGCAACGGTCGGCCGCCGAATCGCAGGCTTCGTTGATATCGGGGTAGAAATCGACGCAGCCCGCGAGCAACAGAACCGCACACGACCATGACATTTTCGTTCTGATCACAGCGGCCCCCGGACGACGAGCCCTGCGAACTCGTCGTTCACGAGAGGCACCATCGTGACCTGTCGCTCGGTGGGCTCCGGCGTACGCACGACGAGGCCGACGATGCCCGCCGCGAGCCCCGCCGCCCCGACCGAGAGGAGCGCGACGCCTACCCCGAGGCCGATGTCGGCTCGAGCGATGTCGCCCTCGATCGCGTCGAGG